>CAVESC010000063.1:0-17766 GCA_963618275.1 Bacteroidaceae bacterium | reverse complement strand
AACAATTAAGAAGGGTTACTTTTTTTACCTCCTCGTCATTTCATATTGTCTATTATATTAAAACAATCAAGTTTATTATTTCTTTAAATGGATATTGGATAGAACCAATATATAGATTTTCTGAAAAAAGAATTAATATATTAAATGATGGAATTGAAAGAGAAGTATCTAAAATATTGGCTAAATGCGATAAACATACCGCTATAGCTAAAGAACAAATAATCCATGATTATTTATTAAATAAGGTAACATATAAAGATTTAGATGCTCCTTATAGCCATGAAATGGTAGGAGTATTCTTATTTGGAATAGGTGTATGCGAGGGAATTAGTAAAGCCTTTAAATATTTATGTGATCGATTAAATATTAAATCTGGGTTTGTTATTGGAAGATTAGATAATAACCCAGATAAATATCATGCCTGGAATGTTATTTATATTGAAAGTGTCTGGTATAATATAGATGTTACTTTTGATCTTAATTTAAGTATATATGATTATAGATATGATTATTTTAATTTATGTGATCTTGAATTAAATGATAGAAAATCATTATTTGATGTTCATAAGTGTAGTAAATGTTTTGATTATTATAAGCGAATAAATAGATATGCTGGTAATACAAGAGAATTAGTTAATATTATTAAGCATAATAATGATCAAATAATTACTGTTCAGTTACCGATAATCAAGGATAATAGCGAAGAGATAATCAAATATATTATGAAAATTGTTTTTAAAAATAGTAAAAAATATGGAAAAATGAATGTGAAAATTTATCCTAATTTTGATCGAGGGGTATATACGATAGTAATAGATTAATATTTTATAGCATATAAAAAATATTAAAGTGAATGAAACATAATTCAGAAAAGGTGATGTTACGAAATTATTTAAGATCGTAACATTTTTTTTGTTATAAAGCCTAATAAAAAAATATATATCTTCTATAAAATACTTGTAATTGGTTACCAAATGGTAACTATGCCACATTATTGTGCGTACTTTTTTTTATTAGAAATGAAATTATAATGAAAAACGAAAAAGGAGGCACAACAATGAATATTTCAACTTGTTTAAATATTTTAAGAGAAATCAAAGATGTTGCTTTTGCAACCGTTGATGAAAATAATCAACCAAATATTTTATTAATGGATGAGCCCTTTGGAGCTGTAGATGAAATTACTAGAAGACAATTACAAGATGAACTCTTAAAAATATATCAACAAAAAAAGATTACAATATTATTTGTGACTCATGATATTCAAGAAGCTTTAAAATTAGGAACAAAAGTGTTAATTATGGATCAAGGTCAAATTCAACAATTCGCTACACCTGAAAATATTATTAAGTATCCAGCAAATGATTTCGTAAAAAAACTCGTTTCTAAAAACGAGTCTTACTCTTGATAATAATTTTCTTTATAATTTTCTCCCCAAGCAGACATCGCATCTAAAATAGGTTTTAAACTATAACCAAGTTCTGTTAGAGAATATTCAACGCGTGGAGGAACTTCAGGGTAAACAGTACGTGTTAATAAACCACTTTGTTCCATTTGTCTAAGTTGTGCTGTTAAAACCTTTTGACTAACATGACCAATTGATTTTTTCAATTCACCAAAACGTTTAGTACCAGGAAGAAGATCTCTTAAGATCAATACTTTCCATTTATCGCTAATGAGTGTTAAAGTTGTTTCAACAGGACAGGCAGGTAATTGTTGTTTTTCCATTTTTATCTCCTTTAGTATCTAAAAGATACTTAGTATAATATATACTATTATAAATAAAAGAAAGAAGTATGCAAGAAATGTTTAAAGATGTTAGATCAATATGAAAATTTACGAAAGAGATTATTTAGAAAGGAGAATTTAGATGAACCAAGAAGAAAGAAGAAAATATTTGATACAAGAATTACTTAATGAAAGAGAAGAGTATCGTCATCTTGAAATTCCTCAAAATGAAAATTCACAAAAACTTTTGTTAAGAGATTTAATGAATATTAGAGAACCTAAAAAAATAAAAAGTGAATTTTATCGTATTCAAGATGCTTATTTACAAACAGCAATTGAAGAAAAAGGAATCGTAGATGTTAATGATTTAAAACCTATCCAAGAAGGTATTTATTTATGGCAAGGAGATATTACAACTTTAAAATGTGATGCCATCGTTAATGCTGCTAATAGTCAAATGACAGGATGTTATATTCCTCATCATCGTTGTATTGATAATTGTATCCACAGTTATGCTGGAATGCAGCTTCGATATGCTTGTTATCAAATGATGGAAAAACAAGGGAAACAAGAAGCTACAGGAAAAGCTAAAATAACTAAAGCTTATAATTTGCCTAGTCGTTATATTTTACATACAGTAGGGCCTATTATTTATTCAACGGTGACTAAAAAAGATGAAGAATTACTGGCTTCATGTTATCGTAGTTGTTTAGAACTTGCAGCTGCATATCAATTAGAAAGTATTGCTTTTTGTTGTATTTCTACTGGTGAATTCCATTTTCCTAAAGAACTTGCAACAAAGATTGCTATCAAAACAGTTAAAGAGTATTTAAAAAAGGAAACAAGTATAAAGAAGGTGATTTTTAATGTTTTCAAAGACGAAGATCGAGACATCTATGAAAGATATTTACGCTAAAATAGAAGAAGCAGATGCGATTGTTATTGGTGCAGGTGCAGGACTTTCTACGGCTGCTGGCTATGAATACGCAGGAGAAAGGTTTAAAAAATATTTTAGTGATTTTGAAGAAAAATATGGTATTCATGATATGTATTCAGGAGGTTTCTATCCCTATGATACACTAGAAGAATATTGGGCTTGGTGGTCAAGACAGATTTATTATAATCGTTATGTAGATCATTTAGCTTTATATCAAAAACTCTTACAACTTGTTAAAGAAAAAGATTATTTTGTTTTAACAACTAATGTCGATCATTGTTTTCAAAAAGCAGGTTTTGATAAGCAAAGATTATTTTATACCCAAGGAGATTATGGTTTATTTCAGTGTTCATCTCCTTGTCATCAAGAAACATATGATAATGAAAAACTTATTAAAAAAATGGTTAAACAACAAAAAGATATGAAAATACCAACCTCTTTAATTCCTTATTGTCCACATTGTGGAAAACCAATGACAATGAATTTAAGATGTGATGACACTTTTGTAGAAGATGAAGGTTGGCACCAAGCTTATCTTAGATATCAAGACTTTATCAGAAGACATCAAGATTTAAAAATCGTTTATCTTGAATTAGGTGTAGGACAAAATACACCAGGTATTATTAAATATCCATTTTTTAGATTTGTTGAAAGAAATAAAAATGCAACCTATATTTGTATTAATAAAGATGCTTATTGTCCTCAATCTATTGAAAAAAGAGCATATTGTATAAGTGAAGATATAAAGAATGTTGTTGATGATTTATTAAAAATTAAATTGGAAAAATAGTATATTTATACAGCTTTTAATCATACTTTTAATATCTCGTCATAATCTAATCAAATCAATTGACGTGATTTGATTAGATTGATAAAATATATTAAAAGGGGCTGATACTATGCATTTTCAAGAAAGTGAAACAGTAGAATTGAAAGAGGTTGTTGTTGCTGATATCAAGAAAGAAATTATAGCTTTTGCGAATTGTCAAGGTGGAAAACTTTATATTGGCGTTAGAGATGATGGTGAAGTTGTGGGAATTGAAAGTCCTGATGATGTGGCTTTACAAATTAGCAACATGGTAAGAGATACAATTAAACCTGATATTACATTATTTTTACATTATGAAACAATAAAGATAAACAATAAAAATATTGTAGTCATAGATGTTCAACGTGGAACAGATAGACCTTATTATCTTGCTAAAAAAGGAATGAGACCTGAAGGTGTTTATGTAAGACAAGGATATTCTTCAGTTCCAGCAACTGATGGAGCTATACGTAAAATGATTAAAGAAACAGATGGTGATCGTTTTGAAGAAATGAGAAGTTTAAATCAAAATTTAACATTTGAAATTACAAAGAAAGAATTTGAAAAACGTCATATTGATTTTGATATAGCATCTATGCGTTCTATGAAACTTATGGATCATGATGGTATTTATAATAATTTAGCTCTATTGCTCTCTGATCAATGTATTCATACGATTAAAGTTGCTGTTTTTCAAGGAAAAGATCAAACAATATTTAAAGATAGAAGAGAATTTTCTGGTTCTTTAATGAAACAAATGAATGATGTATATGAATTTATAGATTTTCGTAATCAAATACATTCTACCATAGATAAATTGATGAGGAGGGATGTAAGAGACTATCCAGAAATTGCTTTAAGAGAAGCATTGCTCAACTTGTTGGTACATAGAGATTATTCATTTAGTGCCAGTGCATTTATTAATATCTATGAAAATAGAATAGAGTTTGTTTCAGTCGGTGGCCTTTTGCCAGGAATAGATTTAGAAGACGTCATGATGGGGATATCTGTTTGTAGAAATCAAAATCTTGCAAATGTATTTTATCGCTTACAGCTTATAGAAGCTTATGGAACTGGAATGAGTAAAATTATGAATGCTTATAAAGATGTCGATGAAAAGCCAATTATTGAAACAACTAAAAATGCTTTTAAAATTATTCTTCCAAATAGAAATAGTGAATCCAAGATAAAAGAGGAAACATTTCGATATGACCAAGTAGATAACTATTTAAATAAACGAGAACAAAAAGTAATGGAATTTGTACAAAAATATGGTGAAATTGTAAATGATGATGTTTCTAAATTATTAGGTGTAAGTACAGCTACTGCTTCTCGAGTAATTAGAAGTTTAGTGGAAAGAAATTTATTGAAGAAAGATGGCAAAGCAAGGAATACAAAATATACAATAGTTAAATAATCATAGGATAAATAAAGAATAATAAAAAGCAACTGTATAAAATAAGTTATTTATTTTATATCAGCTGCTTTTTTCATATAATCAATATCAGTTTGAAAATGATTGTACATAATATCATATGCTTTTTGTTCATCATGTGTTTTTAAAGCATGATAAAGATTATAGTGTTGTAATAAACATAGATCCATAAATTCTTTTGAACGATCTGTTAAATCAATAAGTTTTGAAATAATAATTTCTTCATATCTTTTTCTGGCAGAATTAATAGAACTTACAAGAATCGGATTATGACAAGCTTCTCTTATTTTTTGATGGAATAAGGCATTATATTCATTCATGAGTTGAATATTTCCTTTATGATTTGCTTCTTCTAATTTAATCATTGCTGAAAAAACTTCTTCTAATTCATCATCTGTGATTTGACTTGCAGCAATCTTAGCAGCTGCAGGATCAGTAATTAATAAAAATTCTACAACATTCTTTTCTTCAGAAAGAAGTAATGAAATATCAAAAACACCATTTCTTGCTAAATCTTTAATATCATTAACGACTGTTCCATTCTTTGAACGTGTTATAAAGCCTTTTAATTCTAAAACTTTATAGACTTCTCTTAAAGTTCCTCTACCAATTGATAAAAGTTCACACATTGTATTTTCATTTGGAAAAACATAATGTGGTGGCAAAGTCTTATTGATAATAAGATCTGTAAAATGTTGAAGTAATAAATCTGTTTTATTTCCTTGGTTATCTAATTGTATTTGACTAATTGCTTTAATTTCTTCCATAGTAATTTTCCTTTTTTGTATTATAACATATTTAATTTATAAAAAAAAGTCGCTTGTTGTCATACAAGATGATGACGTAAACATAATAAATTTGTTAAAAAATGCACAAAAGTTTGTGAAAAAGTTGACAAGGTATATATGTTGTAATACAATCATAAGTGTAAAAGATACCTTGTAATACAAGAGGAGAGAAATTATGGAAGTAAAAATTTTAATTGCAGTTATTGTAGGTTTAAATCTTTATTTTGCTTATTATCTTTTTAAAGATTTAAAAGGACATATGAAAGAAACAATGGCAGAACCAGGAACACCATTATTTTATATGGTACTAGGCTTTGTTTCAGAGTTTTTATCAACAATGTCTATTTCGGATTATGCTATTAATACAGTTGTTTATCGTACAACAAAATATGTTAAAGACGAACTTATTCCACCAACATTGAACACAGAAGCTACTATTCCATGTATGGTAATGGCTTTAGCGTATATTACAACTGTTAAATGTGATTTTGTAACATTAGTTGTTTTAATTATTGCTCAAACATTAGGAGCATATTTTAGTCCAAAGTTTGTTAGTAAATTACCAGCTGATACAATTCGTTGGTTTATGGGTGCAGGTTTAGGTGTTGCTGCAATTATGATTATTGGAAATCAATTAAATATTTTTGGAGGATCTGGTAATGCGATGGGTCTTTCAGGAGTAAAACTTGTTATTGCGGCAGTTGCTATGTTCTGCTTAGGAGCTTGTAATAATATTGGGATTGGTGCTTTTGCTCCAACAACTGCTTTAATTTATGCTTTAGGAGTTAGTCCTTTGGTTGCTTTCCCTATTATGATGGGTGCTTGTGCATGTTCAATGGCAGTAGGATCAACAGAATATATTAAACTTGAAAATTATGCAAGAAAACCAACATTATTTTTCTTGGTTCCAGCGACATTAGGTGTTTTATGTGCAGCCTTTGTTGTTACAAATATTGATTTATATTATTTAAAATGGATTGTCTGTGGTGTTGTATGTTATGCATCATTTGATTTAATAAAAACACAATTAAAAAAAGGGTAGGTATAAAATATGTTAGATAAGAAAATTGTATTTATTGGTGGCGGAAATATGGCCGAAGGGATTATTCGAGGTTTAATTAATACAGAAACATTATCCCCTGAAAATATTTATGTAAGTGAAATTATTAAAAAAAGACAAGAATATTTAGAAGATACATATCATTTAGTTATTACTCAAGATGTTTGCAAAGATATTCAAGATGCAGATATTGTATTGCTTGCTGTTAGACCACAAGATGTAGAAAATACATTAAACAATGTTAAAGATAGTTTGAATGATGAACAAATACTTGTTTCTATTTGTGCGGGTATTGATTTAAATAGATTAGATCAATATACAAATGGAAATAAAAAAATTGCACGTGTTATGCCAAATGTTTTAATTGAAGCAAGACATGGTTATAGTGGTGTTTGTGTAAGTTCACGTATTAATGATGAAGATAAAGAAGTGATTTCTACTTTATTTGAAGCAATTGGACAAACAATGTTTATTCCTGAAAGTTTATTTGACGAATTTACATGTTATAGCTGCGCAGGTCCAGCATATGTTTTATATTTCATGGCTGCTTTAATTGATGCTGGGGTAGAAGCTGGTTTCTCTAGAAGTGATGCTACTTCTATGACAATTGAAAACTTAATAGGTTCAGCTATGATGTTAGACATGACAAAGAAAAATCCATATCAAATTACAGATACAATGACTTCTCCAGCAGGAGTTACAATTGAAGGATTACATGTTTTATCTAAAGAAGGTTTCCAAGGAATTGTTATGGATAGTGTAAGAGCTGCTATCAAACGTTCTAAAGAATTCTAGGAGGTTCTATGAAATTTTCAAATAGTATTCAAGTTGTAGATTCTCATACTGTTGGACAAGCAACAAGAGTCATTGTAGGTGGTATTCCTGTTTTAAAAGGAAAGACCATGATGGAAAAGAAAAATGATTTAGCTAAAAACTATGATTATATACGTACTTCAACCATGTTAGAGCCTCGAGGTCATGCAGATATGTTTGGGGCACTACTTACAGAACCAACTAATCCTGAAGCAGATTATGGAATGATATTTTTAGATGGTGCGGAATATTTGAATATGTGTGGACATGGAACAATTGGTGTAGCAACAGTCTTAGTTGAAACAGGAATGGTCAAAGTGACTGAACCTTATACGGATATTGTTTTAGAAGCACCAGCAGGTCTTGTAAAAGTGCGTGTAAAAGTTGAAAACCATTGTGCAAAAGAAGTTTCTTTTGTGAACGTTCCAGCATTTCTTTATAAAAAAGATGTTGAGGTTGATGTACCTGATTTAGGACATATTACTTTTGATATTGCTTTTGGTGGAAGTTTCTTTGCAATTGTTAAAGATAGTGAATTAAATGTTGAAATTTCAACAGAAAATGTAAGTAAAAATATTCCAATAGCCGTTAAATTCTTAAAATATATTAAAGAAAATGTTCCTGTTGAACATCCTTTATTACCAGAAATCAACAAAATTGAACTTGTTGAAATTTATGGAAAACCAAAATCAAAAGATGCTGATGTTCAAAATATGGTTGTCTTGGGAGAAGGGGAAGTAGACCGTTCACCATGTGGAACAGGAACTTGTGCAAAACTTGCTACACTTTATAGTAAAGGTGAACTTGCTATAGGAGAACCTTTTATTCATGAAAGTGTATTACAAACAAAATTTAAAGGTGAAATTTTACAAGAAACAAAAGTAGGTCCTTATCAAGCAATCATTCCACAAATTACAGGTAATGCATATATTACAGGTTTTAATCAACTTGTGATAGACCCAGAAGATCCTTTAAAATATGGATTTCAATTAAAAAAATGAGATGGTGTGTAAAAACATCATCTTTTTTTTGCTATATGTTGATTAATGAAAAAATAAGTTTAATGGAAAATATTTTGGACTATTTGTCCATTGAAAGAAAAAAAGAAGGAAACTAAAATAATAATAGAAATGGAACAAATTTGACACAAATATGATATTTTAAATTATTACAATCAACAAAGATATTCCACTAGAATTGCAGGGATATCTAAATGATTGGAAATTTGAAGTAGTCTCTTTAAAAGAGATAGATACTTCAAAAATAAGTGATCAGGACATGAAAGACTGTATAGAAATATCAAAAAGAATGTATGAAGGTAATTATGAAGAATTAACACAAAATAGAATGATCAAAAGAGAGATGATATTGATTGCTGGAGCGTTTACGCATACAGACATCAAAGAAGAAGATTTACCAGAGGGAGATGAAATCAACATGTGTAAAGCAATGGATCAATTATTTCAAAAATTTGAAAAACAAGGAATTGAAAAAGGAAAATATGAAGAAAAACAAAATACTTTAAAAGAACAACTCAAAGTTAAGTTTGGGAACTTGTCAGGTAACTTAGAAGAAAAGCTTACAAATACATCGCTAGAAAAACTCAATGAATTTACATTAAATATATTTAATGTAACAAGTGAAGAAGATGTTTTAAAAATTATTAATTAAAAAAGAAACAGTTTGAAATAGATGCTATCTCAAACTGTTTTTTAATGTAAATTATTCAATTAAAAGAAAGATTTAATGGAAAACTTGTTTCTTTTTTTCCATGGGGAAGACGTTTTTTAAAAGGAATGATTTTAAACCCAGGACATAGATACATAAAAGGGGAATAACGTAATTCATGGCTAAGAATAGAAATAACTGTTTTTTGGTCTAAAGATGTATAAACATCAAAAACAAGATCAAAATCTAAATGATGGATATTTTTTATTTGAATACGTTGATCTTGATGATTTTTAATCATTAATTTAAAAATATGATAGTTACCAGCAGTAATACATAATTTCATGAAAGCACCTCCTTTTATAGTTTGAACAAAAGCATAAATAATATGATTAAAAATAGACAATTTTTAATAAAAAAATTATAATAAAAGAAACGGGGAGCTTTTGCTGAGAGTAAGTATTGACTTAGACCCATAACCTGATTTGGATAATGCCAACGTAGGAGATATAAACGTTAACAGAGTTCAACAGGACTCTCTTTTTATTTCCAAGGAAATAAAAAGAATATTGTAAGGAAAGAAGGAAATTTGATGAAATTAAATAAAGAAGATTTATTGTTGTATGGTGTCACTGATTCAAAATATTTAAATGGAAGAAAAATGTCAGAATTAGTTGAAGAAGCGATTCTTGGCGGTGTGACAATGATACAACTAAGAGAAAAAGAAATGTCACATGAAGAATTTAAAAAAGAAGCGTTAGATGTACAAAAGGTATGTCAAAAATATCATGTTCCTTTGATTATTAATGATGATGTTGAATTATGTAAAGAAATTAATGCAGATGGTGTTCATATTGGACAAGATGATTTAAATTTAAAGGAAGCAAGAATTATTTTAGGTGAAGATAAAATTATTGGTGTATCTGCACATAATTATGAAGAAGCAAAAATAGCTTTAGAAAATGGAGCGGATTATTTAGGTGTTGGAGCAATTTTTACAACTCAAACAAAAGATGATGCTCAAAATATTTCAATGAAAACATTAAATGATATTTGTCAAAAGATTGATCTACCAGTCGTTGCCATTGGTGGTATTAATCAAGTAAATATCCTAGAATTTATGGG
This sequence comes from Bacteroidaceae bacterium, assembly GCA_963618275.1. Classification (GTDB taxonomy): domain Bacteria; phylum Bacillota_I; class Bacilli_A; order Erysipelotrichales; family Coprobacillaceae; genus Faecalibacillus. Next base: position 7,404 of record CAVESC010000063.1, on the reverse strand, counting down.
TGTTGCTATTGATGGTGTTGCCATTGTTTCAAGTATCTTTGGAAGTGATGATATTCAAAAAGCAAGTAGAATGTTAAAAGATAAAATTCAAAGAATTACTTCTAATACAATGCCAACATGTTTAACAATTGCTGGAAGTGATAGTAGTGGTGGGGCAGGAATTCAAGCAGATTTAAAAACGATGCTTGCTAATCGTGTTTATGCTATGTCAGTTATTGCAGCACTAACGGCTCAAAATACCACAGGAGTGGATGCTATTTATGATGTTAATGCTTCTTTTGTGGCAAGTCAAATGGATAGTGTTTTTACGGATATTTATCCAATGGCTGTTAAAATTGGAATGGTTTCTCAAAAAGAAGTCATTTTAGCTATTAGTGAAAAACTTAAACAATATCATGCACGTAATATTGTTGTTGACCCAGTCATGGTTGCTACAAGTGGAGCAAAACTTATTAGTGATGAAGCAATTGATACGTTAAAAGAAAATCTTTTTCCACTAGCAACGGTTTTAACACCAAATATTCCTGAAGCAGAAGTTTTATCAGGATTAAAAATTAATAATGAAGAAGAAATGTTAACAGCAGCTAAATATATTGGAGACCATTATCATTGTGCAGTATTACTTAAAGGTGGACATCAAATCAATGATGCTAATGATTTACTTTATAAAGAAGGTAATTATCAATGGTTTAAAGGAAAACGTATTAATAACAATAATACTCATGGTACAGGATGTACTTTATCAAGTGCGATTGCTTCTTATTTAGCACGAGGTGAAAATCTAGAAAATGCTGTTAAAAAGGCTAAGGATTATATTTCAGGAGCACTTGCAGCAATGCTTGATTTAGGACAAGGGCAAGGGCCAATGGATCATGGTTATGTTTTAGATAAAAAAGATTAGACGAATTGTCTATTTTGTAGGTATAATAGTGTCGGGTGATGAAAATGAATTATTATGAAGAAGCCTTGAAATTACATGAAAAACATCAAGGGAAAATACATACTGAATTAAATTGTGAAATTAATACAATGGATGATATGTCTGTTGTTTATACGCCAGGGGTTGCTGAACCTTGTCGTAAGATTGCTGAAAACGAAGCAGATGTTTATCGTTATACAACAAAATCTAATACAATTGCAGTTGTATCAAATGGAACTGCTGTTTTAGGACTTGGAAATATTGGAGCCAAAGCTTCAATTCCAGTTATGGAAGGGAAAGCAGCTTTATTTAAAAAATTTGGAGATGTCAATGCAGTACCTATTTGTTTAGATACACAAGATAAAGAAGAATTGATTCAAACAGTTAAAAATATTGCACCATGTTTTGGTGGAATCAACTTAGAAGATATTGCTTCTCCAGATTGTTTTGAAATCGAAGAAAGATTGGATCAAATGTTAGACATTCCAGTTTTTCATGATGATCAACATGGAACAGCTGTTGTTGTTTTAGCAGCCTTATATAACGCTTTAAGAGTGACTAAAAAAGATATTAAAGATATTACAGTTGTTTTAAATGGACCAGGAGCTGCAGGAACTGCCATTATTAAAATGATGCATACCGCAGGTGTTGGAAAAATTATTGCTGTTGATGAATTTGGTATTTTATATAAAGATAGAAAAGAAGGTCTTATTCCTCATAAACGTGCTTTATGTGATATTACAAATCCAGATAATATGCAAGGAACACTTGCTGATGCTTTAAAAGGAGCAGATGTATTTGTAGGAGTTTCTAAACCAAATCTAGTAACTGATGAAATGGTTCATTCTATGAATAATGATCCAATCATCTTTGCAATGGCAAATCCTGAACCAGAAATTACTTATCAAAAAGCAAAAGCAGCAGGAGCAAGAGTGGTAGGAACTGGTCGTTCTGATTATCCAAACCAAATTAATAATGTTTTAGCTTTCCCTGGTATTTTTAAAGGAGCATTGGAAGCAAGAGTTCCTTCAATTACACCAAAAATGAAAGTAGCTGTAGCTAAAGCAATTGCAGATACAATTAGTGATGAAGATTTAAATGAAGAAAATATTATGCCAAAAATCTTCAATAAAGATGTCACAATTGCAGTCGCAAATGCCATCAAACAATTTGCTAAATAGAGTTCTTCGGAACTCTTTTTCATTTATTGAAAAATTTTAGTAGAAAAATAAAACAATGTCATAATACATTGGGGTGAATTTATGCAAAAATTATTATTATTTGATGTAGATGGAACATTAATAGATTATGATGGAACCTTACCAACAAGTACAAAAGAATCAATTCAACAAGCAAGAAAAAACGGACATCTTGCGGTTATTGTAACTGGAAGAAGTAAAAGTCATATTGAAGAACCTATTTTAGAAATTGGTTTTGATGGAATGATTGGTGGAAATGGTGCCTATATTGAATTAAATAATCAGGTTATTAAAGATGAAACAATTAAAGTAGATGATGTTCAACGAATTGTGGATTATTTAGATCAACATCATTTAGAATATTATATTGAAGCAAATGATGGTTTATATGGATCAAAGAATTTTAAAGTTCGTGGTGTAGAAGCTTTAAAACAATATGGAATGAAAGATCCAAATGTAATGGATATTTATCCAACGATGACATTTCCAAAATGTTTATATGTAGAAAACGTAACAAAAATTAATTATATTTTAGAAAGTTATCAAGATTATTTAGATTTTAAAGAAGCTTTTCCTGAATTTAAGGATTTAACTTGGGGTGGAAAAGGAGAAAAAGCAATCTTTGGAGATTGTGCATTAAAACATATTGATAAACAAGAAGCTATTAAAGAACTTATAGATTATTTAAAAATAGATAAAGAAAATATTATTGCTTTTGGGGATGCTGAAATTGATATACCAATGTTTAATATTGCAGGAACATCTGTTTGTGTAGGTAATGGTAGAGAAGAAGCTAAGAAACATGCAACGTATGTTACAAAACCTGTAAGTGAAGATGGTATAGAATATGCTTTAAAACATTTTGAAGTTATTTAAGGAGCTAAAAATGAAGTTAAATAAACAAAAAATATTATTTATTGCAGTTATCTTTTTCTGGTTTGCTCAATATGTCTATATTCCCTATCAAACACCATATCTAACAATGATACAAACAAGTACATCATTTATTGGAATTATTATAGGAACATATGGAATATCACAAATGTTATTGCGTTTACCAGTAGGATTATTAGCAGATTATAGAAATAAACATAAAATGATTATGCTTATAGGAGCTTTATCATCAGGATGCGCATCTTTATTTAGAATTGTTTTAAATAATGGCATTGGTTTTTTAATTGGAAATCTTTTTTCAGGACTTGCAAGTGCCATGTGGATTTCTTTTATGGTTTTATATATGAGTTTTTATCCAAAAGACCAACAAACCAAAGCTACAAGTTCTATTATTGTTGCTAATAATTTAGGAATGTTACTAGGATTTATTACAAGTACACTTCTTTATGAAAAAATAGGAATGCAAATGATTTGTTTATTAAGTGTAATTTCAGGAATTATCTCTGCTTTATTTATCAGTTTACTTCCTAAAGAAAAAACACAAACAACAAAGAAAACAATACCTGGTTTATTAAAAGTATGCACTCAAAAGAATTTAATTGTCTTTTCGCTCCTTGCACTTGTTCAACAAGGGGTACAAATGACAACAACCATGTCTTTTACAACACAAATTATAAAAAATTTAGGAGCTAATTCTACATTTATAGGACTATCTTCTATTATTTATATGTTATCAGCAGTTTGTTTTGCAAAGATGGCATCAAGTGATTTTTGTATGAGATTAGGTATTAGAACTTGCATTACTGTTACTTTTTTAACAACTGCACTTTATTGTGTTTTAGTACCACAATGTACATCTGTTTATATGATCTTTGTTTTACAAATTTTACCAGGAATGGCAACAGGAATCTTATTTTCATATCTAACAAGTGAAGCTATGAAATATGTTCCTCAAGAGTCAAAATCAACAGCGATGGGCTTTTTCCAAGCAGTTTATGCTTTAGGAATGACTTTATTTCCAATGATTTGTGGAAATATCGTCAGTCATTTTTCAATGCTTTATGCTTATTTGTTTTTAGCTATTATTTGTTTAATGGCAGCAATTGTTTCTTTTACATATTGTAAATCCCATTAACAAATAAAGCTCTTACAAAATTAATAATTTGTTAATGGAATTAAAATTGTATACAATGCTCTTTTCAAAGAAATCAAATCAGTATATGCTACAGGTGTCTTAGGAAAGAGAGGAATAAATATTATGAGTATCAATGAAATTAATGCAGAAGCAAAAGAATCTTTAAGAAAGTATTTTAAAAACAGTCAAGATGTAAAACATGAAAATGAAACAAGAAAAGAATTAACAAAAGAAGAAATCTTTGAATCCGTAGCAGGAGAAATCAAAGAATCAGAAATGAAATTAGAACAAAGAAATCAAATGAGAAACACATTACAACAAGATGCAAGAGAAGCATTTGAAAAAGTATGTGGAAAGAAATCAGAAGCAAAAGAAGTAGAACATATGACATTAGAAGGAATGCAAAAAGAATTAAAAGAAAATACAAAACATCAAATGGAATATGTTAATTCATTAAAACAAAATACAATGAATTCAAGAGCATAGGACTTCGCAAGAAGTTCTTTTTTTTACGTTTACTTGATATTTTCTTAACATAAAAAGGAGTAGTATGTTGTTAAGAGGTGATCAAGATGGATGTAAAAAGAAATCAATTAATAGAAACAATTGTTTGGGTAGGAATACCAATGCTTTTTATGATTGTTGATAAGATCTATAAACATGTGTTTAATATAGAATATTTAGAACTATCTATTCTTTTATTTATAGTAGTAACAATTTATAAAACATATCAAAAATAAAACAAATCGCTAATTGCGATTTGTTTCATACATTTCAAAACTAGATAACACAAATAAGAAAAATAGACCTGTGTGTATCCAAAAAATTGTATAATCTAAAATTCCATGAATTAATAATACACCAATAAATCCCATCACAAGAGCAATATATGAATAATGCTCTTTTACTTTATAAAGACGTTTACAGTTATCATAAATATAAGGAACAAGAAGGGCAAGACCAATAATTCCAAATGAAAGTAGTGGATCTAAATAAACACTGTGTGCATGTTGTGTTAAATGTCCATTATATTTATCTAAAATCATCATATAAGTAAATGGCCCTTGTCCTAAAAGTGGAGAAGCTTTGATACCTTGAATAGCACAACTCCAAATTTGAATTCTAACATCTAAATTTGAAATCAAATATTCTATTCTAGGAAACTTATCAGGATTTAAAACAAAGAAACCTGCAATTGCTAAACATCCAAGAGCTATCAAAGCACATAATTTATAGTTTTTATTAAAAATAAGAAATAAACAAATAGCTCCTGCAATGGCTACATAACCAGCACGACAACCTGTCATATAAAGCATAAATAAGTTTAAAAAACCAACAATGACATAAAAAATACTTCTTTTTAAATTATTTTTAACGGTAAAGAATTTATAAACAGTACATACTGCAATAAATTCAATCATCATTGCATAATAATTTGCATTATAGAAAACACTATTTAAACGATTTTCACGTCTAGCATATACTTTAAAAGTAAAATGATTGACACCTAAACGATGATAAATTTGAAATTGTTCATAAATTCCATATATTGCCCAAAGAATAGATAAAACAATCAACATATCAATAATAAATTCAAAGGTTGATTGATTAATATGTTTTCTATAATAAACCATTAAAATAATACAAATAAAAATTCCTAATGTTGCAAGTGCTCCTAAAATATTTTTATGAATAATGGAGATACTTAAAGATATTAAAACAAACAAATACAGAAATTTAATTTTTGGTGTTTGTTTTAATGCGATAATTGCTTTTTTTGATATTAATAAATAAATAAATTCAATAATTAAAATAGGTCCTAATATATAAAAAGGAAAAGTAAAACTAAAACATGTAAATATTAATAACAGTTGATCGAAAGTAAACTGTTCTTTTAAGTTTTTTAAATAGTTCATAGTAACCTCCTGAAGATAATATATCATATTTATGATTATTTCAGTAGCCAAAATGAAGATGTGTTGTTAAAATAGAGCACTAGAGGTAAGAAGAATATGAAACAATACTTTTATTTATTTAATTATCCACCAGAAGAATATGATTTATGTGCATTAGAATTTAAATACCTTTTTCATGAAATATATCAACAATGTTTTATCACTAACAAAGACATTGATGTGAATACAAGTGTTTTTATGAAGGGTAAAATAGATATTTGGGCGATAAGTTCCAATTTTGATGACTTAAAAGAGAAGGTTAAACTACAAAAACATAACTATCAAGATTTTAAAGTTATTTATCTAAAAAATCCTATCAGTCATCCGGATTATCAAGAAACTCTTGATAAATGTAAAGATATTTCTTGGTTTATAGCTGGTAGTGTGAATATGTCAAAACCAAAACATACAATTGCTTTAACTAAAGTGAATGACTTATGGATTATTGGATATTATCATCACGGTGTTCCTTCTTGGAAAAAGTATGATGATAAACCAAATACGTTCTCTAATTCTTTAGATATTAGACTTGCAAGAACATTGATCAATATTGCTGGAGAAAATGATCAATCAAAAACAATGATAGATCCATGTTGTGGAATGGGGACAGTTGTTTTAGAAGGGTTAGCTTTAGGATATTCTATTAAAGGATTTGATATTTCAAGGGATATTTCATGGAAAGCAAGATGTAATCTTAATCACTTTGGTTTTGATGGTATGTTGATTACAAAAGACGATATTAATAAACATCAAGGACATTATGATATTGCTATTATTGATATTCCTTATAATCTATATACACCGATTACATATAAAGAACAGTGTGACATTATTAATAGTGCAAGAAGATTATGTGATAAACTTGTTTTAGTGAGCTATGAACAAATGGATCAAGAAATCAAACAAGCAGGTTTTGAAATAAAAGATTGTATTTTAAGAAAGAAAACAGAATTTGTAAAATTTGGACGTTATATTTATGTATGTTATTAAAAAATCATTGGATTTATTTTCCAATGATTTTTTTGACCGTCTTTAAATCTTTGTTTTCTAATAGGGCATCAAATATTTGATTATATTGTGATAAAGTTAAATTTTCTAATAATTGTGTGTTTTCTTTAGAAAATTTATTTTTAAATAACTTTATTACATTTTCTTTGGCTTTAAGAAGTTCGCCTTCTTCTTTACCTTCTTGTCTTATTCTTACCTTTTCTTGATGATGTTGTATCTTGACAAGCTGTCTTTTACTCGCTGCTAAAACAAGTTCTTCATCTTCATTGAACTGATCCATCTTTTCTTTCATCA
>CAVESC010000062.1:0-17994 GCA_963618275.1 Bacteroidaceae bacterium | reverse complement strand
ATTTCTCCCTTCACTATTTATATAGACAACAAAAATCATTTTTTCTTTAAAAAAAATAACAAAATAAGTTTTTACTTATTTTGTTAGCGTTGTTTTAGCTTCTTGATACATTTTTTCATAACTTGTTTGTCCACATGACTCATAATATCCTATTTCTAACTCAATATTTTCCGAAATATTTGATAACTTCTTTTGCGCAAACATTCTCAACATTTCTTCTTTTTTGACACTTGCTTGTTTAGCTGATAAACGATTGACAAAACAAACAAATTCATCTTGATGCACTCGTCCTAAAATATCAATATTTCTAAAATTCATGGAAATAAAATCACTCATTTCTTTTACTAATTCATCTCCTCGATGATTACCTTCTTGTAAATAAGCTTCTTTTAATCCCTTTATTTTAAAAACAAATAAAATTTTTTGATCCTCTTTATTTTCATTGAGCTTTTCATCAATAAGCCACTTAGCTGTATCAAGATGATATAACTTAGTAAGTCCATCAATTTGTTGACTATTCATTAAAGACTCTCTTAATTCATTTAATTCTTTTAATCTTAAATAATTTTTAGCCGCATTTTTTACTCTTTGTAAAACAACTTCTTCATAAATAGGCTTTTGAATACAATCATAAATACCATAATCAAAAGCTTGAATTAAATCTTTAGGATTATCACTGGCTGTTAAAGCAACAATGGGAACTGTCGCTAATCTTTTATTCTTTTTTATTTGTCTAATTAAATCCATTGCCCCTGGTGTAATTAAATCAATTAACATGGCATCAAATTGATAATCTTCATCAGCAATTATTTTCTTAGCGTCAGCAATATTCTTTGATAATGTGATTTGAAAATCATTTTCTAATAACTTTTGTAATAAAATCATATAAATCGTAGCATCTTCTACTAAGAATAATTTCATATTCATCACATTCCTCTCGCTTTTATTATATATCAAAAAAAAGCTTTTTATAAAATAATTTTAATTAGTTTACATATAATAAAACGGTGGTATACATGAAAAAAAGAAAAATACTCTTCATTGTTTTCCTTATTCTAGCCATTGGTTTATTAATGGTTTATAGTTCTTCACATGTTTGGGCACAATATAAAGAAAATGACAGTCTCTATTATTTTAAAAGACAAACAATTTTTGTAATAATTGGACTTATTTTATTATTTTTCTTTTCTAAAATAGATTATCACCTTTATCAAAAACATAGTCTTAAAATCATTATTCTCGCAACAATTCTTTTAATCCTTGTCTTAATTCCTGGTGTTGGTATTGTTAGAGGAGGTTCAAGAAGCTGGTTTAATTTAGGTCTTTTTGCCTTACAACCTTCTGAAATCTATAAGATTGCATTAATTATTTATGTAAGTGATTATATTAGTCATCATTATCATCAAATGAAAAAGTTACGTTATTGTTTAAAACCACTTATTGTTACAGGTATTGGCTTTTTTCTTATTATGTTACAACCTGATTTTGGAAGTGGCTTTGTTATGTGTTGTAGTATTCTTTTAATGATTATTATTACGCCTTTTCCTTTTCGTTATATTTTCTTTTTAGGTTTATCAGGAGTAATGATGATTATTTTAATGATTATTTCAGCACCTTATCGAATGAAACGAATTTTTGCTTTTTTAGATCCTTTTCAAGATCCTTTAGGATCAGGGTTTCAAATGATTCAATCACTTTATGCTATTGGTCCTGGAGGCATTTTAGGAAGTGGTTTTGATCAAAGTATTCAAAAGCATTTTTATTTACCAGAACCACAAACAGATTTTATTTTTGCTATTTATTTAGAAGAATTTGGTTTTATAGGAGGGGTTTTATTAATTCTTTTATATGCTTATTTATTTATTACTTGTTTCAATTATGCAAAAAAGGCAAACGATCTCTTTGGAAGTTTTTTAATGATCGGTATGACTTCCATGATTGGAATACAAACTATCATTAATCTAGGAGTCGTTGTTGGTTTATTTCCTGTTACAGGTGTTACCTTACCTTTAATGTCTTATGGAGGGACTTCTTTACTAATCACTTTGATTGAAATTGGTATTATGTATAATATTATCAAATCTATTTAAATAAAAATTTTATAGTATATTTCAAACAAAAATAACATACAATTTAATTGTGGATATGGATTGATTTTTTTTAAATATATGATATTATTTTTTTAGAAATTAGTCGGTATGGAGACTATAAACCCATGTCCATTGGTCGGAGCAGAGACCTTAAACCTGCTCCATTGCAGAGATAACTGCTTAAAATCATAGGGTGAGAATTTTCTCGCCCTTTATTTTTATATAATATTCTATTGGGAGAAAAATAATGGAACACAATAATTCATTTAAAGAAAGAGTACGGCAAGTTGCTATTAAACAATCTAAAATATATAATAATTTATTTGTAAATCAACAATATCTCATTTGTTCATATGATTTTAAAGAAAATGATTTTTATATTTTATCTGGTGAACAAACAAATTATTTACATCTTGTTGGTGTCAATACTTTTTTAACACCTAAAGAGTTCTTTAACAAATGTTTTAACGAAACTCTTGAAGAATCAGACTTTGATTTTTCTAAAAAAAATACTAATCCGTCTGTGATTAAAGGTTCTGTGAGGCGTAAAATTCAATCTCTCGAATTATTAAATAATTTTTTTAATCAAAAATTATTTATTGAAGAAAACTTTAAAAAAAATAATATTACGTGTGCTATCGCTACAAGTGATAATAAAATTACTATTGGATTCACTAACGGGAAATATTCTAGACCTAAAACTTTACTTAAAGGTAATGAACTCAAAATAAATCCAGTAAATATTCATCTAATTTTATCAAAAAAAATAAATGAAAAATTATTTAACACAATTGTTTATGGTGACAAAAATACACTGAAAATATTTAAAAATAAAATTGGTCATTTATTATCTAATGATCTCTTATAAATCTATGTGCACTTTTCGTTTAGAATTATTACCTATTTTTAATAAAATACATACATTATCACATTAACTTTTATTCTTAACATAAGAACTATGTATATATTATCAAATCTATTTAAATATGTTATGATTTTGAAGAATGGATGTGATAATATGACAGTTAAACTTTATGACAAAGATGCTTATCAAACAGTTTTTGAAGCTCAAGTCATAACATGTACAAAAAGAGAAAATGCTTATGATGTTGTTTTAGACCAAACTTTATTTTTTCCTGAAGAAGGTGGACAGACTTGTGATCGTGGTACTTTAAATGATGTTGATGTTATTGATGTACAAACCATTAATCAAGAAATTCATCATTATACAAAAGTTCCTCTTTCAGGGTTTGTTAAAGGAAAGATTGATTTTAATTATCGTTATAACAACATGCAAAATCATAGTGGTGAACATGTTTTATCAGGACTTGTAAAAAGTTTATTTGGTTTTGATAATAGTGGTTTTCATTTAAGTGATCATGAAATTACTACTGATTATAATGGCTTTTTAAATGAACAACAGCTCCAAATGTTAGAAGATAAAGCCAATGAAGTGATTTTAAAAAATAAAACAATTCATTGTTTTTATCCAGATAATATTGATTTATATGATTATCGAAGTAAAAAAGAAATCAATGAAGCCATTCGTTTAGTAGAAATTGAAGACGTTGATTGTTGTGCTTGCTGTGCGCCTCATGTACACTCTACTAGTGAAATTGGAATGATTAAAATTTTAAAAGCAATGAAACATAAAAATGGGATCCGTCTTTATTTTGTATGTGGACATCGTGCTTTTGTAGATTATCAAAACAAACATGTACAAGCAATAAACATTTCCCAAAAGCTTTCATTACCACCTAATGATCTTATAAAGGGTATTGATCAACTTTTAAATGAAAACAATCAACTCAAACAAGAACTTTCTAATTTAAAAAAACAAATGATTGATCAACAAATTCAATCATTATCCAAACAAGATCATTATTTGATTTTCACCAAGGATTTAGATCGTTCTCTACAACAGTATTATTTAAATCAATTATTTACTTTATGTTCTAATTATGTAGGTATTTTTGTAGGAGAAAATGAAAACTATCGCTTTATGATCGCTAGCAATAATGATTCAAGAGATCCTTTAAATAAATTAAAAGATCATTTTGAAATCAAAGGTGGCGGTAAGGCAAATATGGTTCAAGGACAAATTAAAGGTGATCAAAAAACAATTCAAGATATTTTAGAGAATAACTAAGGTTATTCTTTTTATTGTAACCGCTTTCTTATATGAAGAAATCATTGTATAATATAGTTATATAAGAAAGGGGAATGTCTATGAATTTATATCATTCAAATAATATTGGAAATGTAGCTGTTTTAGGACATCTTGGTTCAGGAAAAACAAGCGTTATTGAAGCAATGGCAAAACGCGCAGGGATATCTCAACAAATAGGAACTATTAGTCAAGGAACAACTATTTCCGACTATGACGTCGAAGAAATTAAACGTCAATCTTCCATTAATTTATCACTTATTCCTTTAGAATGGGATCATTGTAAAATTAATTTATTAGATACTCCTGGTAATTTTGATTATGTAGGAGAAGTTGAAGCAGCTTTACATGTAGCTGAATCAGCAGTTATCGTTGTTCCTTCTTATAAGGATATTAGTATTGGTACAAAGCAAGCCATGTTTAAAGCAAAAGATAAAGCTAAAATTATTTATATTAATGGCTTAGATAATCCAGATGCCAATTATAAAGAAAAATTAAATCAACTTAAAAAGTCTTATGGTAAAGGTATTGCACCTATTCAAGTCCCTATTATGGATAATAATAAAATGATTGGTTATATTAATGTAGCTAAAATGGAAGGTCGTATTTTTAAAGGAGAACATACAGAACCTTTCCCTATTCCAGATAATATGATGGATGAAGTATTACCTATTAAAGAAATGATTGATGAAGCTGTCGCTAATACAAATGATGATTTATTAGAAAAATTTTTAAATGAAGAACCATTTACTAAAGAAGAAATTTCTTGGGCTTTACGTCAAGGAGTTATGAATCAAACATTGATTCCTGTTTTATGTGGAACAAGTAATATTGGTATTCAAATTTTATTAAATTCAATGGTTGCTTTCTTCCCAGCTGCAGGAGATACATGTAATTCTATTATTGTAGAAAATATTGATACTCATGAAGAAGATATTATTGGCTTTAATGAAAGTCTTCCACCTTCATTATTCATTTTTAAAACTATTGTTGATCCTTTTGTAGGAAGAGAATCACTTTTTAAAGTTTGTACAGGTCATATTCAAACAGGAATGTCTTTATTGAATGTTAATAAAAATGAAGTGGAAAAAGTAAATAAACTTTACATAAAAAGAGGAAAAGAACTTATTGAAGTTGATGAATTATGTGCTGGAGATATTGGATGTATGACAAAACTCGCACATTCTTCAACAAATGATACTTTATGTACATTGGATTATCGTATGAAATACCAACCTATTCATTTTTCTAAACCTTATTATGGTAAAGCTATTCAACCTGTTGGTAAAGCTAACGAAGAAAAGATTACGAGTGGTATTACAAGATTATTAGAAGAAGATCAAACTTTAAGATTTGAAAATAATCATGAAACAAAACAACAATGTATTTATGGTATTGGGGATATTCATTTAGATAGTGTTGTTGCTAAATTAAAATCTAAATTTAAAATTGATGTTAAATTAAGTGATATGAAGGTTTCTTATCGTGAATCAATTCGTAAAAGTTATACTCAACGTACTAAATTCAAAAAACAATCTGGTGGTCATGGACAATATGGTGAAGTAGAAATTCTTTTTGAACCAACAAAAGATTATAGTCAATCTTATACATTTAAAGAAAAAGTATTTGGTGGAGCTGTTCCAAAAGCTTATTTCCCTGCTGTTGAAAAAGGATTGATTGAAAGTGTTAAGGAAGGTGTTATTGGTCATTATCCTGTTTTAGGTATTCAAGCAACTTTATTAGATGGTTCTTATCATAGTGTAGATTCAAGCGAACAAGCTTTTAAAACAGCAACAATGATGTGTTTTAAAGAAGCAATGAAACATCTAGATCCATGTTTACTAGAACCTTATGTTATTTTAAATATTTATATTGATGAAGAATATTTGGGTGATTTAATGTCACATGTTAATAAAAAACGTGGTAAAGTTCTTGAAACAGATAGTTTAGACGATAATTTAATTAAACTTGTTTGTCGTATTCCTCAAGTAGAAATATTAGAATTTGCGATTGATTTACGTTCTATTACTCAAGGTCAAGGATTATATGATTATCATTTTGATGGTTATGAAATCGTTAATGATGATTTAGTAGAAAGATTATTAAAAAAGTAAAACTTGATAAAAGTATTTAAGGAAGTCCATTTTAGGACTTCTTTTTTTTGGACTATTTGTCCATTGAAAGAAGAAAAAAGGAAAGATAGAATAATAATAGAAATGAAACAATTATGAAACAAATTTGAGACAAACTATTTTAAATCATATGTTACAATAAAATCAGGAAAACTCCTTACATTAATATAAAAAAATAAAAATTAAATTCTAAATATAAAACACGCATGTAAGGAGGAAACAAATGAATAAAGAAAGAAATGCCAGTGACAGTGCCTGTAAGAAATTACTAAGAAACAATGAATGTTTCGCTGATCTATGCAATGTTGTCTACTTTCAAGGGAAACAGGTCATTAGACCTGAAAATCTCTTTTCACAGGAAAATGATCTATCAACTTTGATAGGAAAAGAAGGACCATTTTTGGAAGCTAAAAGATATCGAGATATCGTTAGAAAAACAAATATCAATGGTACTTACATGATTATAGGAGTAGAACATCAAAGCAGTGTAGATAAAGATATGATTTATCGTATACTCAACTACGATGCACTGCTTTATAAAAATCAAGTTGAAAGCAAAAAAGAAGTTCATCCAGTAGGAACCTTTGTATTTTATACAGGCGATAAAGAATGGACATATCCAGATTCTTTAAAAGAGACCTTGAAAAATATTCCACCAGAGATGGAAAACTATATCAATGATTGGAGATTTCCAGTATTAGATATCAAAGGTATAGATCCAACATTACTTAGGAATCAATATTTAAGAGATACTGTAGAAATCTCACAAAGTATGTATCAAGGAAGCTATGAAGGACTAAGAGTAGATCGTATGGTTCAATTAGAAAGTATCAAGATAGCAGCCATTTTTACGCACACAGACATTAAAGAAGAAGACTTACCAGAAGGAGATGAAATCAATATGTGTAAGGCAATGGATCAATTATTTCAAAGAATGAGAAACGAGGGAGAAAGTATAGGTAAACTAAATACCTTAAAAGAATTGCTTAAAGTTAAATTTGGGTACTTATCAAGTAATTTAGAGGAACAACTTACAAAAGCATCTCTTGATAAATTAGAAGCACTAACTGTTAATATTTTTAATATTAATAGTGAAGAAGATGTTTTAAAAATTATTCATTAAAAAAGAGAGTACGCTGTATACTCTCTTATTTTTCATTTACATATTGTTTAAAAACTCTTCCTCTTTCTTCATATCCTTTAAATTCATCAAATGAACTTGTCGATGGAGAAAGT
This sequence comes from Bacteroidaceae bacterium, assembly GCA_963618275.1. Lineage (GTDB taxonomy): Bacteria > Bacillota_I > Bacilli_A > Erysipelotrichales > Coprobacillaceae > Faecalibacillus. The sequence goes on along the minus strand of CAVESC010000062.1, from coordinate 10,369 downwards.
AAGATGATATCTCCTGGTTCACTTATTTCAAAAGACTTATTAACAGCCTCTTTTAAAGTTTCTTCATAATAAGCATCTGGATGATGCATATCTTCTTTAAAACGTTTACCAGCCGCTCCAAAAGTAACAAGTTTTTTAATATGTGAATTATAAGTAGACATTTCTTGTAAGTCTAACCCTTTATCAAAACCACCCATTAATAAAATAACTGGTTGTTTAAAAGCTTTTAAAGCAATAATACTTGCATCGGTATTTGTTGCCTTTGAATCATTATAAACCTTTACACCATTATATTCTCTTACAAACTCAATACGATGTTCAACACCATTAAAATGAGAAACTACATCTTTGATAACCTTTGATTCTACACCTGCAACTTTACAAATAGCAGTTGCAATCATAATATTTTGTACATTATGATCTCCAACAATCTTAATATCTGCTACATCAAGAATATGTTCTCCTTTAAAATAAATAGCTTCGTCAATAATTTGACAATCAGCTTCTTTACTTAAAGATTGTGTTAAACAATCACAATGAACCGGAAATCTCTTTACATATTCTTGTAAAGTATCATCATCAATATTATCAACAAATACTTCATGATCTTTACAATTTTCATAAATACGCATTTTAGAAGCATAATATTCATCTAAAGATGCCATGTAATCTAAATGATCTGGTGTTAAATTAATAACAGTTGAAATTTCTGGTTTAAATTTTTCAATATCTAATAATTGGAAATTAGACATTTCAATCACAATATAATGATTTTCTTCTTCTAATAAATTATTTTCTAAAACAACATCACATAAAGGTTTCCCAATATTACCAGCAAAATGTACATTTTTGTATTGTGCTTTTAATATTTCATAAATCAATGTAACTGTTGTTGTTTTACCATTTGTTCCTGTAACAGCAATATAATGTTGTTTTTTAGCCACTTGATAAGCTAACTCAATTTCTGTATAAACAGGAATACCTCTTTCCTTTAATCTTAAAATAAAAGGTTTATGATAATTAATCCCTGGATTTTTAACAACAAAATCAAAATCTCTTTCAAAAAGCTCATCTGGATGTCCACCAGCAACAATTTCAATACCTGCATCCAAGTATTCTTGATATCCTTCAATCTTTTCTAATTCTTTTCCTTCATTGATTGTAATTGTTGCATTTAATTTTTGTAATAACTTAACTGCTGCCTTACCACTTCTAGCAAGCCCAATCACTAAAACCTTTTTCCCTGTTAACATTTTACATAACTCCTATCACAATAGCGATAATACCACAAATAAATCCAATAAACCAAAATGAAATCGTTACTTGTTGTTCAGACCAACCTAACATTTCAAAATGATGATGAATTGGTGCCATTTTAAAGACACGTTTCCCTCTTGTTTTAAAAGAAACAACTTGAATAATTACTGATAAAGTTTCCATTAAGAATACGCCACCAACAACAATTAACAATAATTCTTGTTTTGTTAGAATCGCTAAAATAGCTAAAAATCCTCCAAGTCCAAGAGAACCTACATCTCCCATAAAAATACGTGCAGGATGATAGTTAAAATACATAAATCCAAGTAATGCTCCAACCATTGCTGTAGCATAACTTGCAATTGTATAATCTTTAATCATAATAGCGTAGATGATAAATGGTGCAATCGCAACCATTGAAAGTCCTGTTGCAAGTCCATCTAAACCATCAGACAAGTTAACACCATTACTTTCACCAGTAAACATAATAAATACTAAAATGGCATAGAACCAACCAAAATCAATATTCACTTTAACAATTGGAATAGTGACTTCTGTTGTAAAACCTGGAACAAAATTTTCAAGATATAAATAACATCCAATTGCTAAAATTGCTTGTAATAAAAATTTTTGCCATGCTTTTAATCCTTCATTTTGATGTTTTAAAATAATTAAAGCATCATCAATGAATCCAATTAAACTATACCCAACTAAAACAATTGTAATTAAAATTAAATTAGGATTTGTTATATCTTTATAATTTACAACAAATGCCGCAATTACTGCCGCTAAAACAAAAACGACACCACCCATTGTAGGTGTACCACCTTTTTTCTTATGTGATTCTAATCCCTCTTCTCTTTCTACTTGACCAAATTTCATTTTATGTAGAAATGGGATGACTTTAGGCATTGTTAGGATTACTAATAAAAGTCCGATAACAAACGCCAACATTAATTTTATAAAGTTTTCCATAAACTTCATTCCCTTTCATTCTTTATTTCTTTTACACTATACCACACTTTCTTATCTCCATCAAATTTCTAAAAAAAACATTCTCTTTTTTTGAAAATTATCGTTTTCTTTCAAAATACATGTTAAAATGCCTTTGTTTTTATATCATAAGGGGGAAATCATGAAAGAAAACTCAAGTATGGAAAATCTTTACAAATTAGATGGTAAAGTTCCAATTTTAAAAGCAATTCCTTTTGGATTGCAACACATTTTAGCTATGTTTGTCGCTAACCTTTCACCAATTACTTTAATTGGTTTAGCTTCTGGTTTAAAACAAACAGAAATTGCTTTTCTATTACAAAACGCAATGTTTATTGCAGGAATCGCAACGTTGATTCAATTATATCCTATTTGGAAAATTGGTTCACGCTTACCTATTGTCATGGGTGTCAGTTTTACCTTTGTTGCTATTTTAACTTATGTCGGAGCTACTTATGGTTATGCAAGTGCTATGGGGGCTGTTTTAATAGGTGGGCTTGTTGAAGGATGTTTAGGACTTCTTGCACGTTATTGGAAAAAAATCATTACACCAATTGTAGCTGCCTCTGTTGTCACATCGATTGGATTTTCACTATTCTCTGTTGGAACACGTTCTTTTGGTGGTGGTTATAGTGAAAGCTTTGGTTCTGCTGAAAATTTAATTTTAGGAACTGTGACTTTAGCTGCTTGTTTATTATTTAATATTTTAGCTAAATCTTATTGGAAACAATTATCTGTTTTATTTGGATTAGTTGTTGGTTATATTCTTGCTATTTTTATGGGAAAAGTCGATTTATCTGTTATTTTTAATGGTGGGTTGATTGCTTTACCTCATCTACTTCCTTTTAAAATGAAATTTGATCTTGGCGCGATTATTGCAGTCGTCGTTATTTTCTTAGTTTCAGCTGCTGAAACGATTGGTGATACTTCAGCTCTTGTTAATTCAGGATTAAATCGTGAAGTGACTGAAAAAGAAATTTCTGGTTCTTTAGCTTGTGATGGTTTCTGTAGTTCTATTTCATCATTATTTGGTTGTCCACCGATTACTTCTTTTAGTCAAAATGTTGGTTTAATTAATATGACAAAAGTTGTTAATCGTTTTACAATTGCAACAGGAGCCATTTGTATGATTTTAGCTGGATTACTTCCACCAATTGGTAATTTCTTTTCATCATTACCTGAATCTGTTTTAGGTGGTTGTACAATTATGATGTTTGGAACGATTCTTACAAGTGGTATTGAAATGATTTCTAAAGCTGGTTTTAATCAAAGAAATGTAACAATTGTTGCTTTATCTTTAGCTGTAGGAATTGGTTTTACTTCAGGTACAGAAGCAGATATTTGGCATATCTTTCCACAAATCATTCAAGATGTTTTTGCTGGAAACTGTGTTGCTGTTGTCTTTGTAGTTTCAATTATATTAAGTTTAATTTTACCTAAAGATATGGATATCAAAAAAATTGATTCAAAATAAAAATACGCATAATGCGTATTTTTATTATTGGATCACTCCAATTTCAAGTGATTTAATTTTATCAGCAATCATTTCCATTGCTGCATCTTCATCTTCACCTTCAACAACAATTTCAACTTTTGCCTTATGAGGAATTCCTAGAGACAAAACACCCATTAAAGACTTCATATTTACTGATTTTTCATTATAATTGAGCGTCACATGACTTTTATAAAGTTTGACTGCATCCACTAATTCAGTAGCTGGAGAAGCATAAAGACCTACAGGATTTGTAATTTCAATATTCACTTTTTTTGCCATAATAATCTCCCCTTTTCTATATGTTTATTATAGCACGTTTTTGTTGATTTGACTTACCTTTTTTCAATAATCACAACATATGGCGAATTGTTTTTATTCATCATCTCAAACTTTGCTACATTATATAGTTTATGATCTAAAGTATGAAAATATGCATCCAAATTTTCACTTTCTTTACCTTGATCATGTCCTATATAAACAACCACATATAAGTTTCCACCTTGAACTAAACAATTTAAGGCTTTTTTAATTGTTTTTAAAGTCGTTTCATAATGCGTAATGCATTCATGGTTACCCCCTGGTAAATATCCTAAATTAAAAATTCCTACTTCAAAACTTTGAACATCTTCATCAAAATATTCATGACTTTTTAAAAATAAAGTAATATTCTTTTTATCTTTTACTAATTCTTTTGTATGATTCAAAGCTAATGCTTGAATATCATAACTATAAACATGATCACAATAATTGCTTAAAAACAAAGTATCATGTCCATTTCCCATGGTAAAATCAATTCCTTTTTGATACTTTTTTCCTTCTATTCTTTGATGAACAAATTCTATCATTGATTCCATTTTATTTACCTCTTTTTCCATAAAATTCTTGAGGACAACCTACTTTAAATTCATATTTTTTCTTATTAACTGGATGAACAAAACCAAAGGCATGTGCATGTAACCCTAATCTTCTAAGTGGATTGGTTGTTGCTCCATATTTTTTATCACCAACAATTGGATGATGAATATTTGATAATTGCACTCTAATTTGATTTTTTCTACCTGTATCTAATTGTATTTCTAATAAAGTTTGATTGTTCATTTCTTTAATGGCTTGATAATGAGTAATCGCAAGTTTTCCTTTTTCTTTATTTGTGACATAAACTTGTTGGCTTTTACTTTCAGCTAAATAATTTTTTAATGTTCCCTTTTTTAAACCTTTACCTTCTACTAAAGCCATATATCCTCTTAAATAAACGATTTTATTCCAATCTTTTTGTAATAAATCTCTTATTTTTTCATTCTTACAAAACATTAAAACACCAGATGTTTCTCGATCTAAACGATGAACAATAAATACTTTTTGTTTTCTATCTTGTTTTTTTAGATATTCACTTACATAGTGATAAGCTGTTTTTTCTTTTTCTTTTCCATCTGACATACTTAATAATCCTGATGGTTTATTAATGACTACAAATTCTTGATCTTCATAAAGAATTTCTAGTGAAGAAATATTTTCTTTTTTGATTTCTACTTGATCATTTTCATGTAATAAATAATCAAATTGGCTTATTTGTTGGTTGTTTACATAAACTTGTTTATATTTTAATAAGTTTTTCGCATTTTTACGATTATAAGATAATAACAAATAATCCATTAACAACATTTCTTTTTTTACTTTCATTTTTCTCTCCTAAAAAAATGCAAAGAAATCTTTGCATTTTACATTCTAATAATCTTTTGTGAATTTAATAAAATAAGAACTGACTCTAAAATATAAACTAAACAAGCCACCCACCAAGGAACAAAGGAAATAACAGCTAATAAGACAACAATTAAACTTACTACAATTCCTATAAATGTATTTCCTATATTAGTACCTTTTTGTTTTCTAGCAATTTTTAATAAATCAATAATTGTATCAAAATTAGAATCAGTTAACATAATATCACTATTACGTTGAACTTTATCATTATGAACACCACCACGAGAAATCGCTACAGAAGCTTTTTGTAATAAAGCAATATCTTTATCACAATCTCCAATATAAGCCACTGGACCCGCAACAAGTGCTTTATCCATTACTTCTAATTTTTGTTCAACTGTATAATTGTTATAAATTGTATATTCATCATTTTCCAAATCAACAGGACCATCATTAAAAATAATCAACGATTTATGTAATCCTTTAATTTTTTCAAAAAGATCCATTTCTTCTTCAGTTGTTTCAATACCATCAAAACGATCATAAATAATCGTTACACATGTATTTAAATCATCTAAACCACTATTTTCTTTAATCGCTATCTTTTTCGAGAAAGCTTTAGCAACACCAGCTAATAACGTAAATGAAGCTCCTTGAACATAAGCAAAACTTCCAGAAACAGTTAACATAATAATTCCTAAATACATATATTTTAAATTATCTGTTAAATTCATCAATGGTAAAACAATACAACAAAATAATCCTGCAACAATTAAAGCTTTTGAATAAAAATCAGAAATTTTGAAAATTAACTTTTCTGTACGTGATGAAGACATTGGCGCATTTGTTGCAATATCAACAACTTTTGACATTGCTGAATCTTCATATAAAGCAGTTGTTTTAACATGCAAATAACCTTCAGTAACAACTGTTCCACTATAAACTTCATTTCCAATTTTTGATTTTACACATACATCACTACCATCAATGGCATAGATATCTAATTTAGCACTTCCTTTAACAATTTTTCCACCTAAAGGAACAGTTTCTCCTTCATTTACAACAACGACATCTCCAATATCAAAATCAACTAAAGGAATCATTTCTTCTTTTTTACGACGTAATCTTCTTCCTAAATTTTGATGAGCAACTAAATCATCGATTTTTGACATTGACCATTGTGTCACTTGCATAATCAATTGTTTACCTGCTTGATACATAATTGAAACAACAATTGTTTCAATAAAAGCGCCATAGATCCACCCCATTAAACAAGCAAGAATAAAAATAATATTTTCTGATAAATAATTTTTTAATTGTAAATCTCTTTTAGCTTCAATAATTACTTTTTCATTACAAACTAGTAAAGCAATCATCCAACCAACATAAGTTAAAAAAGAGGTATCTCCAAAAGTTACCAATCCAAGAGCAACCCCTACACATAAAAGAGCAATTCGAGCATACTTTTGAATATACTTTTCATTAAATAAATCTTGTGATTTAAATGGTTTTTTCCATTGTTCTACTTGTATTGCTGGATTAACATTTTCAACAATACGCGAAAGACGAGGTAATGCCTTAGCTGAACTTGTTAATGTTAAAAGTTTATTATGAAAATCTAATTGAACATTTTCATAGACACTATATTTAGAAAGAATGTTTTTAATTTCTTGTGCTTCTTCTTCACTTTCTAAGTTTGTAAACATAAAGATTTTTTCTACTTTTGTTTGATTAGAAACATACTCTCTTTTTTTACGATTGACCATTTCTTGAAGTACATAGTCCATCTTTGATTCATCTAAATAGTTTTGTATATTATCCGGGCGTGCACAATTAAATGAAATAGAATCTTTATTTATTTTAATATGTGACACTTCTTGCATACTATTTAACTTTAAAGATAAAGCATTGATATCATCACTACTTACATGATCAATATAATATACACGTTCCATATTCTTTACTCCTTTTTTATGTCTTTTATTCTAACATACTTCTTTTAAAATTCAAAATTTTCTCCTTCCTTCATTTGTTCTTTTATGTTTAATAATTATAAAATTATGTTGAAACTCTTTTTCTGTACAAGATAAAGTAAACTCATCACCATAAACTTTATAATAAAGTTGTTCATTGATTTCTCCTTTAATGACACAATCATAAATCGCTCCCTTTTCAAATAAAACATCCTCTTCTTTTCCAATAATAATGTTCATTGATTTAATACATCTACATAAACATCTTTTTCCTGAATTTGCGATAATGACCACCTCATTTCTATATTATTTTACAACAGCTTTTTACTTATGACAAACTTCAAACTTTTTGATACAAAAAGAACTAAAAGTTTTCACTTTTAGTTCTTAGAAAATTCTAATAATTCTAAATCTTTATTCTTATCTTGAGCCCATCTTACTCCCCAATCATTTGTAAATAGTAACAATGGTTGTCCTTTTAAATCTTGAACTTTTCTTGTATCAGAAGAAAGATTTAATGATTTTAAATCAGTACCTTCTTTAACCCATCTTATATATTGATAAGGTAACGGTGACTTATGAATTTCAACATTATATTCGTTCTTTAAACGATGTTCTAATACTTCAAATTGTAAAACACCTACAACCCCAACAATAATTTCTTCCATACCTCCACCTAATTCAGTAAAGATTTGGATAGCCCCTTCTTTAGCAATTTGTTCAACACCTTTAACAAACTGCTTTCTTTTCATTGTATCTTTATTTCTAATCATTGCAAAATGTTCAGGAGCGAATGTTGGAATTCCTTCAAAAGCAAAGTGTTTTTTACCTGTTGTAATTGTATCACCAATAGAGAAAATACCTGGATCAAAAACTCCAATAACATCTCCAGCATAAGCTTCATTTACTTCACTACGTTCATCTGCCATTAATTGTTTTGATTGATTTAATTTAATTTTCTTCTTTCCTTGATAATGATAAACTTCCATTCCTTTTTCAAATTTACCAGAACAAATTCTAAAGAATGCCATTCTATCACGATGTCTTGCATTCATATTTGCTTGAATTTTGAAAACAAATGCTGAGAAGTTTTCTTGATAAGGATCAATGACTTCACCATTTGCCATTCTAGGTGTTGGTGGTGTTGTCATATTTAAGAAATGTTTCAAAAATGGTTCAATTCCAAAGTTTGTAAGCGCTGATCCAAAACATACAGGTGATAACTTACCAGCACGAACAGCTTCTAAACTAAATTCATTTCCTGCCATATCTAATAATTCAATATCTTCTTGTAATTTATCATAAAGTTCATCTTCAACATACTCTTTTAATTTAGGATCATCAGCTTGTAAAATTTCTGTTTCAACTTCTTTTTTTCCACCATCTACAGGAATAAAACGAATCACTTCTTTATCATTTCTTTCATAAACCCCTGCAAAACGTTTTCCTGAACCAATTGGCCAGTTAACAGGACATGTTTCAATTCCTAATTCTTGTTCAATTTCTTCCATTAATTCATAAGGATCTCTTGCTTCTCTATCCATTTTATTAATAAAAGTAAAAATTGGAATATGTCTCATTGTACAAACTTTAAATAATTTACGTGTTTGATCTTCGACCCCTTTACTTGCATCAATGACCATGACTGCACAATCTGCTGCCATTAACGTACGATATGTATCTTCCGAGAAATCTTGATGCCCTGGAGTATCAAGAATATTAATACAATATCCTTGATAATTAAATTGTAATACTGAAGAGGTAACTGAAATCCCTCTTTGTTTTTCAATTTCCATCCAGTCACTTGTCGCATGTTTACTATTTTTCTTTCCTTTAACAGTTCCTGCTTGTTGGATTGCTCCTCCATATAATAAGAACTTTTCTGTTAAAGTTGTTTTACCAGCATCCGGATGGGAAATAATCGCAAATGTTCTTCTTTTTTCTATTTGTTGTCTTAAATCTTCCATTGCATCCTCCCATAATCTATATTTATTTTTTAATCTTTTATTTCAACAGTACAATTATTACCACAAAATGAGAAGAATTGCTACTGTTATTTAAAAAAAGGAATATCACTCACAATATTCCTCTTTGTTTACCCATTTAATTCTGACATCTTTTCCATGATGGGCTAGTCCTATATAAATGACCTTTCCTTTTAATCCATAATCATATTTATTATCCTTGATTTGTTGGATAGCTTTATTAGATAATTCATCTAATGCTTTTTCAAAATCTTTTTTATCTTCTTTTAGATATTTAAATTCTAAAACAAATGATGTTTTCTTTTCATCTTTAGCTTTTAAGATTAGATCATCTCTACCTTTTCCAACTTCTCTATTAGAGATAATTTCATAATCTTTATCTAAACATAAACACATTCCTAGCATCATCATATGATAACTGTTTTCTTTTTCTAAATCATGATAACTTGGTATCATTAAAATATCTTTATACTCTTTTATAAACTTATCAGCTTGTTCGTATCTTAAATAACGCATTAAGCGATTAAGTTGTCCATCTTCTAAAGAAAGATAATAGTCTGTAATATTCTTAAATTCCTTTTTTACTTCTTCATTTGGTATTCTAATTCGATAATAACTATCCATCAAATCAATTACTTGATCTATTGTCAAATACCCAGCATTGACAAATAATCCCCATAATGTTGGTGTACTTTCCACTTCATAAAAACTTGTTTGTAAATTCACTTCTGTATCTAAATAGCCATCTTCAATTAATTCCTTATATTGTTCTTTGAAATCATGATTTGATTTCTTGATACCATCTTTGATCATTGTATTGGCACTGGTATTGACCCAATAAGAAATGAGTTTCTTTCTTTTAGCGTAATTTATGATTGACCATGGATTATAAATATCCTGATTGCCTATATGATAGCCATCATACATCTCTATGATGGCTATCATATAGGCAATCAGGATATTTA
>CAVESC010000061.1:0-18046 GCA_963618275.1 Bacteroidaceae bacterium | reverse complement strand
CGCGGCGAAGATAGTACATTGTGCGAAAATAGCTCGTTGCCAGTTCTTTTTTTTAAGGGATGTTACGATTTTAAATTATTTCGTAACATCCTTTTTTATTATAAAATCTAACTAAAAAAGGGATATTGATATCTTATTTTTATTTCCAACAACTAATTAATTCCTAAAATGTTATGATTGAGAAATTATTGTAATTAGAAACAATTGTTTCTTATAGTAGAATAATTTTATTATATAGGTTTAAAATCATTATTTTTATATAAAATGCATTATATAAGAACTATTTGGGATAGATTACCGGGTAGTTGAGTAAATGATTTTTAAGAATCACTGATAATTTATTTGTTATTTAAATACATGACAACATCTTCGTACATTTAAACATATGTCTTACCATTTTAATTTTAATAAAGAAAACTGGAATAGGTTTTCTTTAATTATTTATTATTTGTAAAATAAGAGTTTAATTTAATTAAGTAAAAGGGTAAAAATGCACATATATTTGAATTTATTTTTGTTTTCTTTTTTTTAAAAAAAAATCAAAAAAAATTAAAAAAAGTATTGCATAATGGGCATAATTATCATATAATACCGATGTTGATGTCACGAAGAAGTGCGAGGTTGCTGAAACACCGAAAAGCGTTGTCATGAAACGGCATGTTTCAGGTAATTCGTAACGAGTGGATCAAATCCTATAAGAATTTGAAAGGAGAAAATATCATGGCAAATAATAAAATTAGAATTAGATTAAAATCATTTGATCATAAAATTCTAGATGCGTCAGCAGAAAAAATTATTTCTTCTGCAAAAAAATCAGGTGCTCAAGTAGTTGGTCCAGTACCATTACCTACTGAAAAGGAAATATATACAATCCTTAGAGCTGTTCACAAATATAAAGATTCACGTGAACAATTTGAAATTAGAACTCACAAACGTTTAATCGACATTGTGAATCCTACACCAGAAACAGTTGATGTTTTAACTAGATTAGAATTACCTAGCGGTGTAGATATTGAAATTAAATTATAAGAAAGGTAAAAGGTGTAACTCATGAAAGGAATCTTAGGTCGTAAGATTGGAATGACTCAAGTCTTCACTACTGATGGTGTTTTAATCCCAGTTACTGTTGTTGAAGCTACTGCAAACGTAGTATTACAAAAGAAAACAGTTGCTACTGATGGTTATGATGCTGTTAAAGTTGGTTTTGAAGATAAAAGAGAAAAATTAGCAAACAAAGCTGAAAAAGGAATTGCAAACAAAGCTAACACAGCTCCTAAGCGCTTCATTAAAGAATTTCGTTTTGACGAAATGATGAGTTATGAAGTTGGAGATAAAATTACTGTTGATAGCTTCGTAGCTGGTGAAGTTGTAGATGTAACAGGAACTTCAAAAGGTAAAGGTTATCAAGGTGTTATTAAGAGACATGGACAACACATTGGTCCTAAAGGACATGGTTCAGGAGCTCATAGAATTGTTGGTTCAATGGGACCAATCGCTCCAAACAGAATCGCTCCAGGTAAAAAATTACCAGGACAAATGGGACATGTAACTCGTACAATTCAAAACTTAGAAGTTGTAGCAGTAGATCCAGAAAACAACTTATTATTAATCAAAGGTTCAGTACCAGGACCTAAAAAAGGTTTAGTTGTTGTTAAAACTGCTATTAAAAAAGCTGGACAAGTAAATCCAGTACATGAATTAGTAGATTACACTCCAGAAGAAGTTGAAGAAACTGTAGTAGAAGAAGCTGTAGAAACAGCTGCTGCAGAATAATTTGAAGAAGGAGGAAATGAGAATGCTTAACGTAAAAGTATTTAACCAAGAAGGTGCAGAAGTTAAAGACTTAGAATTAAACGAAGCAGTTTTCGGTATTGAACCACATAAACAAGCTATGTTCGATATGGTCTTATTACAAAGAGCATCTTTAAGACAAGGTACACATAAAGTTAAAAACCGTACTGAAGTTGCTGGTGGTGGAAGAAAACCATGGCGTCAAAAAGGTACAGGTAGAGCTAGACAAGGTTCAACACGTGCTCCACAATGGAGAGGTGGAGGAGTTGTCTTTGGTCCTACACCAAGAAGTTATAAATTCAAATTAAACCGTAAAGTTAGAAGATTAGCTTTAAAATCTGCATTATCTTCAAAAGTTCAAGATAATGAATTTACAGCAATCGATGGAATTTCGTTCGAAGCTCCAAAAACTAAACAAATGGTTAAAGTATTAGAAAACTTAAACGCTCCAGTAAAAACATTAATCGTTGTTGATGAAATCACATTAAATGTTGAAAAATCAGCAAGCAATATTCCAGGAGTTAAGTTATTAGATGCTAAACATGTTAATGTTTATGATATCTTAAACAGCGACAAGTTAATTATGACTGAAGCTGCAATCAAAGCTGTTGAGGAGGTATTAGCATAATGGCACACATGACAGATGTATTAAAAAAACCAGTACTTACTGAAAAGTCATTAGCTCTTCAAACTGAAGAAAATAAATATACATTCGATGTAGATTTAAACGCTAACAAAACAGAAGTTAAAATCGCAGTTGAAACATTATTCAATGTAAAAGTTGAAAAAGTTAACATTATGAATGTTAAACCTAAAGCTAAAAGAATGGGTAGATACGAAGGTAAAACTAATAAAAGAAGAAAAGCTATCGTTAAATTAGCTGAAGGAAATACAATCAATTATTTTGATGAAGATTAATTGATAAAATATTGGAATAACTCGTTCCAGATAAGAAAAATAGGAGGAAACTAAAGATGGCAATTAAAACTTATAAGCCAGTGACTAATGGTCGTCGTAATATGACTTCATTAACTTATGAAGAAATTACAACTAATAAACCTGAAAAATCTTTAGTTGCAAAAAAATCTAAAAATGGTGGTCGTAACAACCAAGGTGTAATCACAACTCGTCATCATGGTGGTGGACACAAACAAAAATACCGCATTATCGATTTCAAAAGAAATAAAGATAATATCCCAGGTAAAGTTGCAACTATTGAATATGATCCAAATAGATCAGCAAACATCGCATTAATCAATTATGTAGATGGTGAAAAAAGATATATCTTAGCTCCAAAAGGGTTAGAAGTAGGAATGGAAATCATTTCTGGTGAAGAAGCAGATATCAAAGTTGGTAACGCATTACCAATGGGAAATATGCCTGAAGGTACTGTAATTCACAATATTGAAATGCAACCTGGTAAAGGTGGACAAATCGCAAGATCTGCTGGTGTGTCTGCTCAAATCTTAGGTAAAGAAGGAAAATATGTAACTGTAAGACTTGCATCTGGTGAAGTTAGAAAATTATTATCAGTATGTAGAGCTACAGTTGGTGTAGTAGGAAATGAAGATCATGGTTTAGTAAACTATGGTAAAGCAGGACGTATGAGATGGAAAGGTGTTAGACCTACAGTTCGTGGTTCTGTAATGAACCCTAATGATCACCCTCATGGTGGTGGGGAAGGTAGAACTTCTATCGGACGTAAAGCACCAATGACTCCTTGGGGTAAAAAAGCTATGGGTGTTAAAACTAGAAAGAATAAAAAAGCTTCGACTAAATTAATTGTACGTCGTCGCAATGGTAAATAATAAGGAGGAAAGAAAAAATGGCACGTAGTTTAAAAAAGGGACCATTTGTTGATGCTCATTTAATGAAAAAAGTAGAAGCATTAAATGAATCAGGTAAAAAAGAAGTTATCAAAACTTGGTCAAGACGTTCAACAATCTTCCCTCAATTTATCGAACATACATTTGCAGTATATAACGGAAAAGAACATATTCCTGTTTACGTTACTGAAGACATGGTTGGTCATAAATTAGGAGAATTCGCTCCAACTAGAACTTTCCATGGTCATGATGCTGACGATAAAAAAGGAAAGAAATAGAGAGGAGAATAGAACATGGAAGCAAAAGCAGTAGCTAAAACAATTCGTGTATCACCTCAAAAAGCAAGATTAGTAGTTGATTTAGTAAGAGGTAAAACAGTTAAAGAAGCACTTGGTATCTTAGAATATACTAATAAAGCTGCTTCTCCTGCAATCTCAAAAGTTGTTAAATCAGCAGCACAAAACGCTGTATACAACAATGATGCAGATGCAGAAAAATTATATGTTAAAGCAATCTTCGTTGATGAAGGTCCAATTTTAAAAAGATTCGCTGCAAGAGCTAAAGGTAGCGGAACAAGAATTTTAAAAAGAACATGCCACATTACTTGTGTGGTTGATGAAAGATAGGAGGTACTAGAATGGGTCAAAAAGTAAGTCCAGTAGGTTTACGTGTTGGTGTTAACCGTAATTGGGATTCAAGATGGTACGCAAATGATCAAGATTTCGCTGGTTTATTACATGAAGATATTAAAGTTCGTGATTATATTCTTAAAAAACTTAAAACAGCTTCAGTAGCAAAAGTTGAAATCGAAAGATCAAAAAATCGTGTAACAATTTTTGTTCACACATCTAGACCTGGTGTAGTTATCGGTAAAGATGGTGAAGCAGTAGATGCTTTAAGAAAAGAAGTATCTAAATTAGTAAGTAGTAAACAAGTTTTCATTAACATTGTTGAAATTAAAAATCCAGATGTTGTTGCTCAATTAGTAGCAAACAATATTGCAGAACAATTAGAAAATCGTGCATCTTTTAGAACTGTTCAAAAACGTGCTATTCAAAGAGCAATGAGAGCAGGAGCTAAAGGAATTAAAACTAATGTTTCAGGACGTTTAGGTGGAGCTGATATGGCTCGTGCTGAAGGTTACTCTGAAGGGAATGTCCCTCTTCATACTTTAAGAGCTGATATCGATTATGCGACTGCAGAAGCAGATACAACTTATGGTAAATTAGGAGTTAAAGTTTGGATTTGTAAGGGAGAAATCCTTCCTGAAAAAAAGAAAGGGGATAAATAATCATGTTGATGCCTAAAAGAACAAAATACAGAAGACCTCACCGTGTTAGCTACGAAGGTAGAACTAAAGGTGGAGACAAAGTATCATTTGGTGAATTTGGTTTAGTAGCAACTGAAGGTGCTTGGATTACTTCTCGTCAAATTGAAGCAGCACGTATTGCCATCAACCGTTATATGAACCGTGGTGGTAAAGTATGGATTAGAATTTTCCCTCACTTAGCTAAAACTAAAAAACCATTAGAAGTACGTATGGGATCAGGTAAAGGTTCTCCAGAAGAATGGGTAGCAGTAGTAAAAACTGGTAGAGTATTATTTGAAGTTGCTGGTTTAGATGAAGCTACATTAAGAGAAGCTTTAAGACTTGCATCTCATAAATTACCTATTAAATGTAAAATCATTGGAAAGGGTGAATAGTTATGACAGCGCAAGAAATTAGAGAATTAGATACTGAAGCTTTATTAGCTAAAGTTGAAGAATACAAAAAAGAGCTTTTTGGATTAAGATTCCAACAAGCTACAGGACAATTAGAAAACACTGCACGTATTAGACAAGTTCGTAAAACAATCGCTCGTATTAAAACAGTGATTAGAGAAAGAGAATTAAACCAATAGGAGGAGATACAAATGGAAAGAAATAATCGTAAAGTTTATACTGGTACAGTTGTATCTACTAAAATGGATAAAACTATTACAGTGCTAGTTGAAACACATGTAAAACATAAGTTATATGGTAAACGTATGAAATCATCTACAAAATTTCATGCACATGATGAAAATAACACTGCTCAAGTTGGAGATACAGTTAAAATCATGTCAACAAGACCATTATCTGCTACAAAACGTTTCCGTTTAGTAGAAATCGTAAAAAAAGCAGAAACAGTTTAATAAACTCTAAAAGGAGGTAACCGGAATGATTCAAAACGAAAGTAGACTTAAAGTTGCTGATAATACTGGTGCTAAAGAAGTATTAGTAATCCGTAACTTAGGTGGGTCAAATAGAAAAACAAGTAGTATTGGAGATGTTGTTGTAGCAACAGTTAAACAAGCAGCTCCAAATGGTACTGTTAAAAAAGGTGAAGTAGTAAAAGCTGTTATCGTTAGAACTAAATATGCTGTAGGACGTGAAAACGGATCTTACATCAAATTCGATGATAACGCTTGTGTTATTATCAGAGATGACAAGTCTCCAAGAGGGACTCGTATCTTTGGACCAGTTGCAAGAGAGTTAAGAGATGCTGATTTCATGAAAATCGTATCATTAGCTCCAGAAGTATTATAAGGAGGCGTGGCACATGAAAATCCGTGTTGGTGATACTGTTGTAGTTATCGCAGGTAAAGATAAAGGTAAGACAGGTGAAGTGTTACAAGTTCTTGCTAAAGAAGAAAGAGTAATCGTTGAAGGAGTAAACATGGTAACAAAACATGTTAAACCTTCACAAGCTGATCCTGAAGGTGGAATTGTTAACAAAGAAGCTCCAATTCATGTTTCTAATGTTGCATTCTATGATTCAAAATCAAAATCTGCAGTTAAATTAGGATATAAAGTATCTGTAGATGAAAATGGAAAGAAAACTAAAGTACGTGTTAACAAAAAAACAGGTGCAGAAGTTGATTCTAAGAAAAAGAAATAATTGAAAGGAGATAGCAAATGAATCGTTTACAAGAACGTTATGAAAACGAAGTAGTTAAGTCGTTAATGGAAAAATTCAATTATTCTTCTAAAATGCAAGCACCAAAAATCGAAAAAATCGTTTTAAATATTGGTGTTGGTGATGCAGTATCTAATTCAAAATTATTAGATGATGCAGTTAATGAATTAACATTAATTACTGGTCAAAAACCAGTTGTCACTAGAGCTAAAAAATCAATTGCTGGTTTCAAATTAAGAGAAGGTCAAGCAATCGGTTGTAAAGTCACTTTACGTGGTGAAAGAATGTATGAATTTTTAGATAAATTAGTAAATGTATCTTTACCTCGTGTAAGAGACTTTAGAGGTGTATCAAATAACTCATTTGATGGAAGAGGAAACTATACTTTAGGTATTAAAGAACAATTAATCTTCCCTGAAATTGATTTTGATAAAGTAAATAAATTAAGAGGAATGGATATCGTATTCGTAACAACAGCTAAAACTGATGAAGAAGGTCATGAGTTATTAGCTCAATTAGGAATGCCTTTCCACAAATAAGGAGGACTTATAAATGGCTAAAACATCAATGAAAGTGAAACAACAACGTCCTCAAAAATATAAAGTACGTGAATACACACGTTGTGAACGTTGTGGTAGACCACATTCAGTAATTAGAAAGTTCAAACTTTGCAGAATTTGCTTCCGTGAATTAGCTTATAAAGGTGAAATTCCTGGTGTAAAAAAAGCAAGTTGGTAATGATAAAATAATCCGTATTGGAAGGAGGACACGCAAATGGTAATGACAGATCCAATTGCAGATATGTTAACAAGAATCCGTAACGCAAATAACACGTTAAAAGAAGAAGTAAGTATTCCTACATCTACATTAAAAGTTGGAATTGCTGAAATCTTAAAAAATGAAGGATTCATTAAAGGATATAAAGTTGAAGGCGAAGGTGCTGAATCAAACATTATTATCACTTTAAAATATAGAGGAAAAGATAAAGTAATCACTGATTTAAAAAGAATTTCTAAACCAGGGTTACGTGTATATGCAAAAGTAAATGAAATTCCTAGAGTATTAAATGGTTTAGGTATTGTAATTCTATCAACTTCTCAAGGTTTAATGACTGATAAAGAAGCTAGAGCTAAACAAGTTGGTGGAGAAGTATTAGCATATATCTGGTAATAAAAAAATTATACAGGAGGTATAACTGATGTCTCGTATCGGTAATAAAATTATCACTGTACCTGAAGGAGTAACTGTTGAAATCGCTGATGATAACACAGTAACAGTTACTGGATCAAAAGGGACTTTAGTGAAACAATTTTCTCCAGCAATTTCATTCAAACAAGAAGGTAATGAAATTACTGTAGTAAGAAGTAGTGAAGAAAAACATGTAAAACAATTACATGGTACAACAAGAGCTTTACTTGCTAACATGATCGAAGGTGTTCACAATGGATACTCTAAAACATTAGAAATCGTTGGTATTGGATACCGTGGTCAAATGAAAGGAAATACATTAGTATTAAATATCGGTTTCTCACATCAAGTTGAAATCGAAGCTGAAGAAGGAGTTAAAATTGAAACTCCAAACCCAAATACTATCGTAGTTTCTGGAATTGATAAAGAACGTGTTGGTCAAATGGCTGCATTAATTAGATCTAAGAAAAAACCTGAACCTTATAAAGGAAAAGGTATCAAATATAGTGATGAAAGAATCATCAGAAAAGAAGGAAAAACTGCTGGTAAGAAGTAGTCTAAGAGTAAGAAAGGAGCTATCTTTATGGCTAAATTACAATCTCGTAATGATGTACGTTTAAAACGTCATGCTAGAGTTCGTAGAAAAATTAGTGGAACTCCAGAATGTCCACGTTTAAATGTTTTCCGTTCAAATGCTCATATTCACGCTCAAATTATTGATGATGTCAATGGTGTTACATTAGTTAGCGCATCAAGCGTTGAAATGAAATTAGAAAACGGTGGAAACATTGCTGCTGCAACTGCAGTAGGTAAAGAAATTGCTGAAAGAGCAATTGCAAAAGAAATTAAAAATGTTGTATTTGATCGTGGTGGATATATTTATCATGGTCGTGTAAAAGCATTAGCAGAAGCTGCTAGAGAAGCTGGATTAGAATTCTAGAAGGAGGTCAATATGGAACAACGTAAACCAAGAACTAACAATGGTGAAAGAAAACCAAGAAGAAATGGTCAAAGAAGAGCACCAAGAAGAGAAGAAAAAGAATTTGAAGAACGTGTTGTTACTATTAACCGTGTAACAAAAGTAGTAAAAGGTGGACGTAGAATGCGTTTTGCTGCTTTAGTTGTTATTGGAGATAGAAAAGGTAGAGTTGGATTTGGTACTGGAAAAGCTAACGAAGTACCTGATGCAATTAGAAAAGCATGTGAAAATGCTAAACGTAATGTTATCAAAGTACCTTCTGTACATGGTACTATTCCTCATGAAGTAAACGGTGTTTATGGATCAGGAAACGTATTTATTAAACCAGCATCTCAAGGTACTGGAATCATCGCTGGTGGGCCAGTTCGTGCTGTCGTAGAATTAGCTGGTTACCGTGATATCTTATCTAAATGTATTGGTTCTAGAACTCCAATCAATATGGTAAGAGCAACAATGCAAGGATTAGCTTCATTAAAAACAGTTAATGAAGTTGCTGAATTAAGAGAAAAAACTGTTGATGAAATTTTTGGATAGGAGGCAAACAAAATGGCAAAAGTAAGTATTACACTTAAAAAGAGTCCAATTGGTTGCTTACCAAAACAAAGAAAGACTCTTAAAGCTTTAGGATTAACTAAAATTAATAAAACTGTTGAATTAGAAAATAACCCTACTACTCAAGGTATGATTAGAGTAGTTGGACACCTAGTAACAGTAGAAGAAAAATAATAGGAGGTGTAACTATGAAACTTCACGAATTACAATATACTGAAGGTGCTCGTAAAACAAGAAAACGTGTTGGACGTGGTACTAGTTCAGGTAATGGTAAAACAGCAGGTAGAGGTCAAAAAGGTCAAGGAGCTAGATCTGGTGGAGGTAAAAAACCAGGATTCGAAGGTGGACAAACTCCATTATTCATGCGTTTACCTAAGAGAGGATTTACAAACTATACTCGTAAAGAATATGCTATCGTAAATCTTGAAACTTTAAATAAATTTGAAGATGGTGCAACAGTTAACGTTGCTGCGTTAAAAGAAGCAGGAATCATCAAAAAAGAATTAGATGGTGTTAAAGTATTAGGAAATGGAGCTATTGAAAAGAAATTAACTGTTCAAGCTGCCAAATTCTCTAAATCAGCTGTTGCCGCAATTGAAGCTGCAGGTGGAAAAACTGAGGTGATTTAAGATGTTAACTTTTTTGAAGAATGTATTCAAAAAGGGTGAACTTCGTCGAAAAGTCATTTTCACACTTGGAATTTTATTCGTGTATCGTTTAGGTGCAGGAATTACAATTCCAGGTGTTAATGTGGGTTCATTAAGTAGTAGCGATGCTACAAATGGTATTTTCGGAATCATGAATTTGCTTGGTGGAGGTACCTTAGAAAGATTTTCTCTTTTCGCATTAGGTGTTTCACCATACATTACATCATCTATTATAATTGAATTATTATCGATGGATGTTATTCCAGCGTTAACACGCTGGCGTAAAGAAGGTAACACAGGGAAAAAGAAAAAAGACCGTGTTACTCGTGTATTAACTTTATTATTAGCTGCATTACAAGGTGGAGTTTTAACTTATGCCTTTGATACAAGCTATGATATATTAGTTGATACTTCAATCTGGTCATATATTTATGTAGTGCTTATTATGATGGCTGGAAGTATGTTAGCTATTTGGTTAGGTGATCAAATTACTCAAAAAGGTATTGGTAATGGAGTTTCGTTATTAATCTTTACTGGTATTGTTTCTAACTTACCAAATGCATTCTTAACAACTTATGATAACCTCGTTACTTACGATAGTGGAATGTGGTTAGATATTGCTTGGTATGTATTATTTGTTGTGGTTTATCTTTCAATTGTAGTCTTTGTAGTATTTACCGAAGGTGCAATAAGAAAGGTCCCAGTCAATTATGCATCTAGTACAAGTGTAACAATGAGAACTAGGGAACAAACACATATGCCTATTAAAATTAATAGTTCAGGTGTTTTACCAGTAATCTTTGCTTCTTCAGTACTAGCAGCACCAAGAACAATAGTAAGTTTCATGAAAGCATCTAGTACAACTAAGATGATAAATACTATATTTAATTATCAAGAACCTGTTGGTTTCTGTTTATATATTTTAATGATTATAGGATTTACTTTCTTTTATTCAAACTTACAAATTGATGCTGAAAAAATTAGTGATGATTTGAAGAAAAACGGTGGATCAATACCTGGCGTAAGAACTGGTATTGAAACTAAGAACTATATTAAACGAGTTCTTAATCAAGTTACTGTTGCAGGTTCACTTACTTTATGTATTATTGCAGCAATTCCTATTATTACTCCAATTATTTGGACACAAACTGAAAATGCAAGCCTATCACTAGGTGGTACTGGTTTGATTATCGTTACAGGAGTTGCACTTGAAACAGTAAAACAAATCAAAACATATATTACTAGAAAAGAATATCATGGTTATATTCGTAAATAATAATGATTTCTTTTATGGATTCATAAATATCTAAAGAAATAAATTAATTTTGAAGAAGCTGTTATCAAAGTTAAGAAGTTATGATTAACGTCTTTATGATATCGATGAAAGCCTGGAGGTTTATTAATGATAATTACTAAAGATGATAGAGAAATTGAATTAATGACTGAAGCTGGTAGAATTGTTGCTTTAGTTCATGAAAAATTGAAAGAAGTTATTGTACCAGGAATAACTACTAACGAAATTGATCAAATTTGTGATAAAATAATTAGGGAACATGGTGCAACACCTTCCTTTCTACATCTTTATGGTTTTCCAAATAGTGTATGTACTTCGATTAATGAAGTTGTGGTACATGGAATACCTAGTAATAGAAAGCTAAAAGATGGAGATGTTATTTCAGTTGATGTTGGGGCATGTTACAAAGGATATCATGGTGACAGTGCTTGGACTTATGCAGTAGGAAATGTAAGTAGTGAAACAAAAAGGCTAATGACTGTTTGTGAAAATGCTTTATATGCTGGATTAGAACAAGTTAAACCAGGAGTTAGACTTTCAGATATTTCACATGCAATTGAAGAATATCTTACAAAAAACAATTGTACAACTCCACGTGATTATACAGGACATGGAATTGGTACAAGCGTTCATGAAGATCCTGCAGTTCCTAATTATGGTGCACCGGGAAGAGGTCCTAGACTTAAAAAAGGAATGTGTTTGGCGATTGAGCCAATGGCACACTTAGGAGCTAAAGAGACAGTTACTCTTGATGATGGATGGACTGTTGTTACAAAAGATCATTCATTAGCTGCTCATTATGAACATACAATCGTCATTACTGATGACGGTTATAGAATTCTTACAAAACTTTAATAAAAGGAGTTGAAGAACGATGGCAAAAAAAGATGACGTTATTGAAGTAGAAGCTACAGTTTTAGAAACATTACCAAATGCAATGTTTAAAGTAGCTTTAGAAAATGGAGTGGAAATTCTTGCTCACGTTTCTGGTAAAATCCGTATGCACTACATTCGCATTTTACCGGGGGATAGAGTTACCGTTGAAATATCTCCATATGATTTAACACGTGGGCGAATTACATTTAGACATAAATAAAAAATCTTCCAAAAGGAGGTAGACAGGATGAAGGTAAGACCATCTGTAAAACCAATGTGTGATAAATGCAGAGTAATTAAAAGAAAAGGGCGCGTAATGATTATTTGCGAAAACCCAAAACATAAACAAAGACAAGGTTAGTATTTAGGAGGAAATAGAATGGCTCGTATTGCAGGTGTAGATATCCCACGTGATAAGCGTGTTGTTATCTCATTAACTTATGTATATGGTATCGGTAAATCTACAGCTAAAGAAATTTTAAAAGCTACTGGTATCAGTGAAGATGTAAGAGTTAAAGATTTAACTGAAGAAGAAGTTACAAAAATCAGAAAAGAAGTTGAAAAAATCAAAGTTGAAGGTGACTTACGTAGAGAAGTTCAATTAAACATTAAACGTTTAATGGAAATCGGAAGCTACAGAGGTATGCGTCACCGTAAAGGACTTCCTGTTCGTGGTCAAAAAACTAAAACTAATGCTAGAACTCGTAAGGGTAAAGCTAGACCAATCGCAGGAAAGAAAAAATAATAGGAGGTTGAAAGGAAATGGCTAGAGTAAAACAAACACGTGGTAAAAAACGTGTAAGAAAAAATATTGCAAAAGGTGTTGCACACGTTCATTCTACTTTCAATAATACTATTGTAACAATTACTGATGAACATGGTAACGTTTTAACTTGGTCAAGTGCTGGAGCTTTAGGTTTCAAAGGATCAAGAAAATCAACACCATTTGCTGCACAAATGGCATCAGAAGCTGCAGCTAAAGCTTCTATGGAACATGGAGTAAAAACTGTAGATGTAAATGTAAAAGGTCCAGGACCAGGACGTGAAGCAGCAGTTAGAGCTTTACAAGCTGCTGGATTAGAAGTTACTTCAATTAATGATGTAACACCAATTCCACATAACGGTTGTCGTCCACCAAAACGTCCTCGTGGATAGTATTATTGTAGTAAATTAGAATACAAAACATTCCTATAGAGGAGGGAACATATGCATAAATTCGAAAAAGCAAACTTTAATATTGATCATTATGACGAAACAGAAAATTATGCAAAATTTGTCATTGAACCATTAGAAAGAGGATTCGGAACTACTTTAGGTAATGCCTTAAGAAGAGTTTTACTTTCTTCTTTACCAGGTTCTGCTGTTTATGCAATTAAAGTTCAAGGAGCAATCCATGAATTTTCTGCAATTGATGGTATCGTTGAAGATGTCACAGCAATGATTTTAAATATTAAGAAATTAGTTTTTGATGTAGACAGTGAAGATACTGCTACAATGATTATTGATGTAAAAGGTCCTGCTACTGTAACAGGTGCTGATATTCAATGTCCTGCAGAAGTTAAAATGATTTCTAATGACATGGTAATTGCACATGTTGCAGAAGGTGGTCACTTATATATGGAATTATTTGCTAAAAAAGATCGTGGATATGTATCTGCAGATCAAAATAAAGTAAATATTAACACTCTTGGTGTTATTCCAACAGATTCAATCTATTCACCAATTGAAAAAGTTGCTTACTCTGTAGAACCAACTCGTGTTGGAGAAAGTGCTAAGTATGATCAATTAGTATTAGAAGTTGAAACTAATGGTTCACTAAAACCATTTGAAGCTATTTCATTAGCAGCAAAAATTTTAGTTGAACATTTAAATATGTTTGTTGAATTAACTGATATGGCTAAAAATATGGAAGTTATGTCTGAAACTCAAAATGATACAACAAATAAAGTATTAGACATGACAATTGAAGAATTAGACTTATCTGTTCGTTCATACAACTGTTTAAAGAGAGCTGGTATTCAAACAGTTCAAGATCTTGCTTCTAAATCAGAAGATGATATGATTAAAGTAAGAAACTTAGGTAAAAAATCATTAAAAGAAGTTAAAGAAAAATTAATCGAATTAGGTTTAGGATTTAAACCAATCGATTAATTCAGAATACTCGAAAAGGAGCGTTAATCTCATGGCTAAAAATAGAAAATTAGGACGCACTTCAGATATTAGAAAATCTATGTTACGTAGTTTAGCTACTGAAGTTATTGTAAACGGAAAAGTTGAAACAACTGTAACAAGAGCTAAAGAAGTTCGTAGTGTTGTTGATGAATTAATTACTTTAGGTAAACGTGGAGACTTACATGCAAGAAGACAAGCTGCTGCAGATATGCACAAAGTTGTTGATGAAGCAACTGGAAAAACAGCTGTACAAATCTTATTTGATGACGTTGCACCTAAATTTAAAGATGTTAATGGTGGATATACTACTATCTTAAAAACTTATAACCGTAAAGGTGATAATGCACCAATGGCAATCTTATCATTAACTAAATAATAATAAATGGGCTGAAGCAATTCAGTCCTTTTTTATTTGACTTGTTTCTTTATAAATTATAGAATGAATTAAACACATTCATGAGGAGAAAACAATGGAAAATATAATAAAAGTAGAAAATTTATGTTTTGAATATGAACCAGGGTTAAGAACTATTCATGATATTTCTTTTCAAATTCATAAAGGTGAATATGTTGCTATTTTAGGACATAATGGTAGTGGTAAAAGTACAATTGCTAAATTACTTATTGGATTATTAGAAAAAAAATCTGGAGAAATAATTGTTGATGGTTACCAATTAAATTTAGAAAATCTCTATAAAGTACGAGAAAAAATAGGAATTGTTTTTCAAAATCCAGATAATCAATTTATTGGTGCTACTGTACGTGATGATATTGCGTTTGGATTAGAAAATATTTGTGTTCCACGAGAAAAAATGGATGATCTTATTGATAAATATTCAAAAGTAGTGAGAATGGAAAATTTTTTAGATCATGAACCAACAAAATTATCCGGCGGACAAAAACAAAGAGTTGCTATTGCAGGTATTTTAGCAATGAACCCATCAATTATAATTTTAGATGAAGCGACAAGCATGTTAGATCCACGTGGAAGAAAAGAAATAAATGAATTAGTAAGAGAATTAAAGATGCAAAATAATATGACAATCATTTCAATTACTCATGATATTGAAGAAGCTAAAAATGCTGATCGTGTTATTCTTCTAAATAAGGGAGAAATTGTAGATTGCGATAAACCACAAAAAATATTATCAAACGAAAAGTTATTAAAAGAATTAAAATTAGATATACCTTTTTCATTAAAAATTGCTAGAAAATTAAAAGAAAAAGGATATCAAATTAAGGATACGTTAGATATTGAAGAATTGGAGAAACAATTATGTCAATTACATGTAAAAGTTTAGAACATATTTATGGACTTAATACTCCCTTTGAATATTATGCACTTAAAAATGTGAATTTAAAAATAGAAAAAGGATCATTTACAGCTATTATAGGTCAAACAGGGAGTGGAAAATCAACTCTTATACAACATATAAATGCTTTACTATTACCTACAAGTGGTGAAATACAAATAGATGACTATATTATTTCATCTAATGAAAAGTCACAAAATTTAAAAAATTTAAGAAAAAAATCTGGATTAGTTTTTCAATTTCCTGAATATCAACTATTTGAAGAAACTATTGAAAGAGATATTATGTTTGGTCCAATGAATTTTGGAATAGAAGAAGGCCAAGCAAAGGAAATTGCTAAAAAATCACTAGAAATGGTAGGACTAGATCAATCATATTTGGCTAAGTCACCGTTTGATTTATCAGGAGGACAAAAACGTCGAGTTGCAATTGCTGGAATACTTGCTATGGATCCTGATATTCTTGTTTTAGATGAACCAACAGCAGGGTTAGATCCTTCTGGTATTAAAGAAATGATGGATTTATTTAAAAAAATCCATGAAATGGGGAAAACTGTTATTTTAGTAACACATGATATGAATCATGTACTAGAGTATTGTGAAAATGTTGTTGTTATGAGTGAGGGACAAGTTGAAAAATCAGGAAAAGTAAAAGATGTATTTTTAGATAGTGATTACTTGTTAAATTTAGGAATTGACTTACCATTAATTACAAATTTAATAATTCAATTGAATCAAAATGGTTATCATATTGATACATCTATCAATAATATTGATGATTTAGTAGAAGCGATAGGTGGTGAACTTCATGGATAATATGACTTTTGGTAAGTATATTCCTGGTAATTCTCTTATTCATCGTTTGGATCCACGATTAAAAATATGTGCTGTTTTTATATTTTTGATATCTGTTTTTTTTGATGCTGGTTTCATAGGATATGGAATATTAGCAATTTATGTTTTAATATGTGCATTATTTTCAAAAATCAAACTTTCACATATTTTAAAAGCAATTAAACCTATGCTTTTTATGATGCTATTTTTAATGATTTTTAATATTTTTTTAATGAAAACAGGAGATGTCATTGTAAAAATTGGAAATATCAGTATTTATTCAGGTGCTCTATTACAAACAGCTTATATTTTTATAAGACTTGTATTAATTATTACTTTAACAACCTTGATGACATCTACAACTAAACCATTAGAATTAACCCTTGCTATTGAAAGCTTATTGAATCCTTTAAAAAAATTTCATTTTCCTGTTCATGAATTAGCAATGATGATTTCAATAGCGTTAAGATTCATTCCAGATTTATTGGATGAAGCTAAAAGAATTATGAAAGCTCAAGCAAGTCGAGGAGCTGATTTTAATGAAGGAAGTTTTATGGAAAAAATCAAATCAATTATTTCTCTAATCATTCCTTTATTTATTTCTGCTTTTCAAAGGGCAGAAGAACTTGCAAATGCTATGGAAAGTAGAAATTATAATCCGGAAGCAACGCGTACTAAATATAAAGTATTAACATGGACACATTTAGATACAATTGCTATGTTAATAACATTATTTGTTTGTTGTGGAGTGACTATAATGAGTTTTATGTAATGAATAGAATAAAATGTATCGTAAGTTATGATGGAAGTAAATTCCATGGATTTCAAGTGCAAAATCAATTTAGAACAGTTCAAGGTGAAATTCAAAAAGCTATTAAAAATATATGCAAAGATGAAAATATAATAATTCATGCAAGTGGAAGAACTGATGCTAAAGTTCATGGAAGAAGACAAGTCTTTCATTTTGACACTTTAAGAGATATGCCAGAAAAGCAATGGAAAAGAGCAATTAATCACTTTTTACCAAATGATATTTATATTATTGATAGTTTTCTGGTTGATGAAAATTTTCATAGTCGTTATTCTGCAATAAAAAAAGAATATCATTACCTTTTAAGTATGAACGACTATTCTCCTTTTGAAACTAATTATATCTATCAATATGGAAGAGAATTAGATATAGATGCAATGAGAGATGCAGCACAAATTTTTATTGGGGAACATGATTTTGCTTCATTTTGTGCAGTTGATCAATATGGTAATACAATTAGAACACTTTATAAAATTGAAATTGAAAATAATCAAGGAATTGTTACCTTTAAACTTGTAGGTAATGGTTTTAGAAGATATATGGTAAGACATTTAGTAGGTGGTCTTATTCAAGTAGGAGCTCATCGAATAACTAAAGAATTTTTGGAAGAGTTATTGGAAAGCAAAGGGGAAAAGAAATGTTTATTTAAGGCAAAACCACAAGGATTATATTTACACGAGGTTTTTTATAAATAAGACAAGATATTTCATATTTCCTGGGAAATGAATTTTATTTTATAAATTTTGATAATATTTATAAATAGAATATTAAAAGGGGCTGTAACGAAATAAATTTTTAGAAGTTTAACTTTCGTTGTTAAGCTTCT
>CAVESC010000060.1:0-18305 GCA_963618275.1 Bacteroidaceae bacterium | reverse complement strand
AAAGAATAAATGTATGTTATATTGATATTAAAGAAGTATTCTAAAAATATAAAAGATATATGGAATAAATAGGGAGTGAATATTATGATATTTTGTTTATTGATAGAGGTAATTACTTTATTATTTATTGGTATTGATTTAGTTAAAATAGTAACCAAAAAAAGTAATAAGTATTTTAAATATTTTGAAATAACCTTAATAGGAGTATTTGTATTATTATTTGTAGATATTTTTTTTAGTGGAAGAGGATCAAAGGTCTTATTTTGGGCAAATCATCATAGTACATTTTATTTAGTATATCTTTTAACAACATTGATTTGGGGAATATTAGATTTCATTCTATATCGTAGAAAATAAAAATATTCGAAAAAAAGCTCTTTTGAGCTTTTTAATTTTATGATTTCTATTATTCTAAATATAATTTCTTTTATTATCTTTTGAAATGTTTTGTTCCATGAATAATCAAATCAAGGTTTTGTACAACATTATCATAATCTTGAGTTACTTTTTTTAAATGTTCTTTTCCTTTTTCTTCAAGATGATAGTAGACTCTTACTTTGTTCCCTAACAAAACAGTATCACTTGTAATGCATTCTTCTTCTAGAAGCTTACGAATAGCAGGGTAGAAGCTACCATGTTGTGCAGTAACAAGATTATTTGTTGTTTTAGCAATTTCTTTCATCATTTCATAGCCGTATTTATCTCTTTCTTGTAAAACACTTAATATAAGAAGATCAAGCCTGAATAAATAATTCGTATTTTTTCCCATATTAACCTCCAAAAATGAATTTATTATATAATTTAATTATATATAACATACATTTTATTTACAATGGGTCGATAAATAAAAATACTAAAAAGTAGAAAGTCTAATGATTATTTTTTCGGTATTTAAAAGCATAGCTGCTTTTTCTAAACGATGTTCTTTTATATGATTTTCTATAAACATCTTTAAAAATTGTTTTGATAAGAATTCAATTGTTATTCTTTGATTTAGATTATTGATTAAAAAATAATGGATTTTTGTGCAAATAGATAAAATTGTTTATTTTAATTTTTAGCTATTTATGATAGTTTAACCATTAGAATTATTATCTATTCTTATGATAAGGATAGTAATAAGAAAGGTGGAAATCTTATGAGCAATTTAACAAGGAATGCTTTGAAACAAACACTTGCTAAAATGTTAGAAAGTCAATCTTTATCGAAAATCACTATTCAACAATTAGTAGATAAATGTGGTGTTGGTAGAAATACATTTTATTATCATTATCAAGATATTTATATGCTTTTAGAAGATCTATTGGAAGATCAAAAGAAGATATTGATTGAACAAATGAAACAATATGATACAGATGAAATTTTTTTAAAAGTTTTTGAGTATATTATTAAAAATCGAAATATTATCTATCATATTCAAAATTCAATTGATACAAGAATCATAGAAAAATATTTAAATGAAATCTTTGAATGGATTTGTTATCAATATATTGAGCGTAATATGAAAGATATAACTATTGATGATAATGAATTAAAGTTTGTTGTTGATTTTACTTCTTATGCTTTTACAGGAATGATTATTAATTGGTTTACAAATGATTTTTCAGAGGAAATTTTAAAAGATAATTTTGATAATATTAAAAAGTATTTTAATGGAGATATATTGAAAAAAATTTTGTACAAATAGGTAAAGGTGTCCAAAAAATGGGCATTCTTTTTTTATTGACAATTTTCTATTCTATCTATAAAAACTAGAATAATTATGTAGTGAAAGGGTGATTATTATGAAGATAGTTAATAAATTAGAAGAAGCTTCAATTATGAAAGTATATGATTATTTAGAAAAAAATCCAGAAAAAAACATGGGTAAAATCATGGATATTGTAGATAAATTGGATACGAAAAATACATTTGAACCAGCAAGAGATTTTGTAAGAGAAATTGTTAATGATCCAGATAATATTTGGTATCAATATATTGTAAATTTATTAAAAGATATAGATAAAGAAGTTGGAAAAACAATTTTTAAAAACTTTATTATTAATGCTGGATTAAAGGGTTATACCTATCAAAATGAATTGAAAGAAAAGTATGATTGTAATATACCTTGGGCTATTTTACTTGATCCAACAAGTGCATGTAATTTGAAATGTACAGGATGTTGGGCAGCTGAATATGGACATCGCTTAAATTTGGATTATGAAACGATTGATCGAATTATTACTCAAGGTAAAGAATTAGGAATTTACTTTTATATTTATACAGGAGGAGAACCTCTTGTTAGAAAGAAAGATTTAATGAATTTATGTCGAAAACATTCAGATTGTGTCTTTTTAGCTTTTACTAATTCTACATTGATCGATGAAAAATTTGCGGATGAAATGTTAGAAGTAAAGAATTTTATTCCTGCTATTTCAGTAGAAGGCTTTGAACTAGCAACAGATGGAAGAAGAGGAAATGGTGTTTTTGGTAAAGTCATGAATGCTATGGAATTATTAAAACGTAAAAAATTACCATTTGGTATTTCTTGTTGCTATACAAGTGCTAATGAAAAAGATATCACTTCTGAAGAATACTTTGATGCGATGATTCAATGGGGTGCAAAATTCACTTGGTTTTTCCATTATATGCCAGTTGGTAATGATGCTCATCTAGAATTGATGGTATCACCTAAGCAAAGAGAACATGTTTATCATCAAATTAGAAAATTTAGGGCAACAAAGCCATTATTTACTATTGATTTCCAAAATGATGCTGAATATGTAGGTGGATGTGTAGCAGGAGGAAGAAGATATTTACATATTAATGCTAAAGGGGATGTTGAACCTTGTGTCTTTATTCATTATTCAAATGTGAATATTCATGATTGTTCCTTATTAGAAGCATTACAAAGTCCTTTATTTAAAGCTTATCATAAAAATCAACCATTTAATGATAATCAACTTAGACCATGTCCAATGTTAGAAAATCCACAAGTATTAAGAAAAATGGTCAAAGAAACAGGAGCACAAAATACAGATTATCAAAATCAAGAATCAGCAGAACATTTATGTTCAAAATGTGATGAGTATGCTAAAAATTGGCAACCTGTTGCTGATAGATTATGGAAAGAAGGTAAGTAAGATGGGTTATTTATTTTCAAGTGAATCTGTAACAAATGGTCATCCAGATAAGATTTGTGATCAAATATCAGATGGTATTCTTGATGAAATTTTAAAACAAGATCCTCATAGTCATGTGGCTATTGAAACAACTGTTGTTATGGATAAGGTTCATATTATGGGTGAAGTGACAACAACAGCTCATGTGGACTATGAACAAATAGCTAGAGCAATCATACATAAGATAGGATATACCGATAAAAATGCTGTTTTTAATGCTTTTACCTGCAAAGTAGATGTTGATGTCCATAAACAATCACCAGATATCAATAGAGGAGTAAGTAAAAGAAATTCTCTTGATAATGGTGCTGGAGATCAAGGAATGATGTTTGGCTTTGCTTGTGATGAAACAGAAGATTATATGCCTTTAGCTATTTCTTTAGCACATGATTTAACTAAGAGATTACAATTTGTAAGAGAAAATAATATTTTGCCTTATTTAAAACCAGATGGCAAAGCACAAGTAACATTAAGTTATGATGACGATGGTAATGTGAATTTCATTCACACAATTGTCGTATCTAATTGTCATGATGAAAGTGTAAGTATTGAAACTGTTAGAAAAGATATCTATAAACAGGTTATTTTACCAGTAATATCTACAAAATTCATGACAAAAGAAACGCTTGTCTTTATTAATCCAACAGGAAGATTTGTTGTAGGTGGACCTGAAGCTGATTCAGGACTTACAGGACGAAAGATTATTGTTGACACTTATGGAGGATATGCTCGTCATGGTGGAGGCGCTTTTAGTGGTAAAGATCCTTCTAAAGTAGATAGAACAGGGGCCTATGTGGCAAGGTATATTGCTAAAAATATTGTTGCGAAAGGATATGCTAAAAAATGTGAAGTACAAATTGCCTATGCGATTGGTTTAGCTGATCCCGTTTCATTATTAATTGATACATTCAATACAGAAACAATTGATAGCTGGTTATTAAATAAAAAAGTAAAAAAAGCGATTGATTTAAGGCCACAGGCAATTATAGATCGTTTTGACTTGTGTAAACCAATCTATTTAGATGTTGCAAGTTATGGACATTTTGGAACAAATGCAAAGTTTAAACCTTGGGAACAATTAGATTTATTTAAATAGAAAATAATGAAGCATTTGAGTATTTGGCTTTCTCTAAATAATTGATAAAATAGTATTAGTAGAAATTATTTAGGGAGGTATAAATTATATGGGCTTTTTAAATAGAATATTTAAAAAAGGAAATAATCAACAAGAAAATAATCAACAAGAAAATAATAACAAAGAAGAACCAGCAAAAAGAATCTATCAAAAATTAAAAGAAGCAAGTGAAATAGAATATATACGTTTTGAATTAGAAGAAAAAGAAACACATATTTTTGATAGTAAAATAGGTGGAGCATATTACGTACCTAGTAATCTAGCGCTTCCCGTAAATCAAAAAACTGGAGTACCCCTATATTTGTTGGCACAAATAAACTTTGAACAAATTCCACATATAAAAGATTTTCCAGAAAAAGGCTTATTTCAAATCTTTATTAGTGGGGATGATACCTATGGTTTGGATTTTGATGATGAATATAGTCAAATAGGATGGTGTATACGTTATTTAGAAGAAGTTCCTAAAATAGTTGATCAATCATGTATTTATAATCTAAATAGGATAGATGATATGATGTTTCCTTTAGAAAAAGATACGACTTATTTTTTAAAACCTTATTTAGATAGACAAGTTATAACAATGGGAGATGTTCATTTTGATCAAGTTGTAGATACTTATTTAGATGATAGATTAAAAGAAGCCATGCAAGATGATGATGTAATGGATGAATTAAATGATTTTTATAAACTTATTCCTTGTCAGATAGGTGGTTACCCCTATTTTACACAAGATGATCCTCGTCAAGAAAAGAGTGATGAAGTATTGTTGTTTCAATTAGATTCATCAAAAGATATTATGTGGGGAGATTCAGGTGTTGGTAATTTCTTTATTTCTAAAGAAGATTTAAAGAATAAAGATTTTAGTCATGTTCGCTATAATTGGGATTGTTGTTAATGGTGTATATTGTTTGCTTATATGAATAAAATAGTTTATATTATAAATAGGAATAATTACTATTTATAGAAAAGAGGAAAAGGCTATGAAACAAAAATTTTATATTTGTAAACACTGTGGAAATGTTATTGAAAAAGTAGAAGATAAAGGGGTACCTGTGGTATGCTGTGGCGAAGTGATGAAAGAACTTCAAGCAGGAATTGAAGATGCAGCATTTGAAAAACATATTCCTGTTTATACAGTAGAAGGAGATACTGTTCAAGTAGTTATTGGAGAAGTAGAACATCCAATGACGGCAGAACATTGGATTGAATGGGTTTCTTTAAAAACAGATAAAGGTATTCAAAGAAAATACTTAAAACCAGGAGAAAAACCAAGTGTTGATTTTAAAATCTTAGAAGGTGAAGAAGTAGAAGAAGTTTATGCTTATTGTAATCTTCATGGATTATGGAAAAAATAAGATAAAAGGACTTATAGGTGAAAATCTATAAGTTTTTTTTAAACAAAAATATGTTATACTCTTGTTGCGAGAGTTATCGTGTGATAGGTGGTTATCCTTGGTCGCTTAGATCGAAGGGCGTATTCTTCGTTTACATAGATATCCTTAGGGAAATATGAAAAACGGAGGTGATGGAAATGACAGCTTATGAAACAATCATGATAATGTTATCAATGTTAACATTAATGATGTCTATAATAAGTATCATTGTAAAATTACTTCTATACATTACAAAAATAATGCAAAAAAATAACTACCTCATGTCTCTGGCAAAGTGTGAGGTAGTTATTTTACTCAACTAAAATCCAAGACGTAATCATTTGTTGATTAATCTTGTTCGTCGAGTACATTTTAGTATGTTATTTAACTACTTGTCAATTATATAAAACAAGGGAGGGTAAAAAAAGGATGCAAATTTCTTCAAGATTTACCATGGCTATTCATATGTTTGCATGTATGGATCATTTTAAAGATGAAAAGGTTACAAGTGAATTTATGGCAGGAAGTATTGGAACCAATCCTGTTATTATTAGAAAACTCCTTCAACAATTAAAACAAGCAGGGCTTGTTGAAGTATCAAGAGGAATTAAAGGTGTAAGACCAGCAAAAGATTTAAAAAATATTACTTTTTTAGATATTTATAGAGCGGTGGAATGTAATCCAGAAGAGTCACTTTTTCACTTTCATGAAAAACCATGTGAGGCTTGTCCAGTGGGAAGTCATGTACATATTGTTTTAGATCAAAAACTTGATCGAATTCAAAATGCGATGGAAAAGGAAATGGCAAGCATCACTTTAGATCAAGTAATGGATGATTTTAAATATTGGATAGATAAGGATTCAGTGTAATACTGAATTTTTTTATTTTCTAACATGTAACCATTGACATTACACGTTAAAAAGAATATATTATGCGTGAAAGATGTAACTTATGCAGTTACAAGAGGAGGACATACAATGAATAAAACATATATTGCCTTACAATTGGAAAACAAAGATTTAAATATTCAAACAATTTATTTTACAGATTTATTTTTAAAACAAGATGTTATTAATCCAGCTACACAACAAAAATATACACAAGATGAAATGAATCAATTAGAAGTTGCATCTTTAACTGCACCTAATCAAGGGTTTATAGCAATTTCTTCTTATGAAGGAACTTTATGGTTTGATGAAGCTTCATCAAAAGCAATCGTATCTCATCAAGATGCTTTAATGATTAAAGAGAATGAAGTATTGACTCAAGAAGGGAAAGTTGTTGCTAAAGCAATATCTTATTTAAAAGATATCCCTCTAACAAAAGATAATTTGACAGCTTTACATACAACTTTAGAAATATTAGACGAAGGTATTAAATCTGTTAAAAATGAAAAGATTGAAGAAGATGATACAAATTCCTATGTCACAATCAATGATTTAAAAATGAAAAATGGAATTATTGAATGTGATATGAAATCTCAATTATTACCTGATTGTTGGGAAGCTGCAAGAGGATTTATTGGAATTGCATTTAGAATAGATGATCATGATAGAGAATTTGAAGGTTTCTATATTCGTCCAACAAATGGTAAAGGATGTACCAATGAATTTAGAAGAGCACATGGTTGTCAATATTTTGCTTATCCAGGTTATATTTGGTCTTATTATCGTGAACATGGAATCAATGATTTTGAAGCACCTGTAGAAACAATTGCTTTAGATGAATGGGCTCATGTAAAAGCGGAACTTATTGATGATCATGCTCGTTTCTGGGTCAATAATGAACTTGTATTAGAAGTGAATAAATTACAACATATACCACAAGCAGGACGTATTGGATTTAATACACATATTGATTCTCAATGTTATTTTAAAAACTTAAAAGTAGAAGTTCTTGATTAAGTAAAACCCCTCATTTGTACGAATGAGGGGTAATTATATTTAATTTAAAATATTTTTATTAATTACATACTTATTAAAAGTTTTTTCTTTTTTACCACAAAATAAGCAGAGACAATCGAAGCAGAAGCAGTTGCCCAACTGATAGGATAGATAATAAGCAACATATTGAATGTATTATAATGTGGGAAGATAACAAACATATAGAATAAGCGTACCCCACAAACAAAAATAACACAAAGTATTGTTGAAATCATTGGATTTCCTAATCCTCTTAAACTTCCTGACATGATTTCAATTGTCATATTTAAAAATTCAAAGGCAAGAATATATCTCATTCTTATTGTTGCCAGTTCAATAATGGCTTGATCAGATGTAAAAATTCCTGCAAAGGTATGACTGAAAAGGATAAAGATACCACTTAATAACATTGTAAAAATAAAGCCTAATCCCATACACCAACGGGTTGACTGAATACATCTTTTATAATTTTTAGCGCCGTAGTTTTGACTGTTGAAGGTAATACTTGCTTGAGCAAAACCGGTAATCAAATAATAAATATATATTTCAAAATTCAATCCCACAGTAGAAGCAGCAACAACATCAGCGCCTAAACTGTTGATTCCAGATTGAATGATAATATTAGCGATATTAAACAACATTCCTTGAATTGCAGCAGGAATACCAGTAAATAAAATATCTTTTGTAATTCTTGAATCGATTTGTAAATCTTTGAAAGATACTTTTAAAGCACCTTTTTCTTTAATTAAAATAATAAGCAATAAAAGAGCACTTGTTGCATCAGCAATCAAAGTCGCTAAAGCGACACCAGCAACATCTAACTTACAAATAACTACAAAGAACAAACCTAAAGAAACATTGATCACCCCAGAAATAAGTAAACAATAAAGTGGTCTTTTGGTATCGCCACTAGCTCTTAAAACAGCCGATTCAAAATTATAAATAGTAAGAAAAATCATACCAATAAACGTAATTCTTAAAAACAGCAAAGCTTGATCTAAGACCTCTGCTGGTGTTGACATCATAACAAGTAACCATTTAGCAATCAATTCACCAACAAGAGCAATAATGATTCCACTAATCACAGACAGCACTAAAGATGTATGGACAGCTTTTTTGACTTGTTTATCATTTTGCGCACCTAAAAAACGAGAAATGACAACATTTGCGCCAATGGATAAACCAACAAAGATAGTAATAAACAAACTGGTGATGGGACTCGTACTCCCCACAGCAGCTAGAGCTTTGCTTCCTGAAAATTGACCAACGACTGCCACATCGGCTGAGTTGAATAACTGTTGTAAAACACTTGTAGCAGCAAGAGGTAAAGCAAAGGCAAGCACTTTATCCCAAATACTTCCATGTAAAATATCTATTTTTTTCATTAAATTCCCCCTAATTACCAGTATTATAAAACCTAAAGGTTACTTTACTCTAGGTGTTTTTCATAAAGTGAAAAT
The DNA here is from genome assembly GCA_963618275.1 of Bacteroidaceae bacterium. Lineage (GTDB taxonomy): Bacteria > Bacillota_I > Bacilli_A > Erysipelotrichales > Coprobacillaceae > Faecalibacillus. The sequence goes on along the minus strand of CAVESC010000060.1, from coordinate 9,253 downwards.
ATTTTTTCTTTTAGCGGTTATTAAAAAATGATAATGTGTTTTCTAAAAGGTTATGGAAAATAGTGTTTATAGGAAGGAGATATGGTATAATTTCATCACGAGAGTTATCATGTGGTAGGTGGTTATCTCCTTGGTCGCTTTGACCGAAGGGCGTATTCTTCGTTTACATAGATATCCTTAGGGAAATATGAAAAACGAGGTGATGGAAATGACAGCTTATGAAGCTATCATGGTTATGTTAGGTACACTAACATTAATGATGTCGATAATAAGTATTGTTATCAAATTACTTCTATATATAATAGAAAATAACGAAAAAAAATAACTACCTCACTAAGTTCTGGAAAACGATGAGGTAGTTTTAACATCCAAAATCCAAGACTAACCACTTATTGATTACTCTCGTCTTTGTTCGCCTATATTATAGTCATGGTGCCCTCAAAAAGTCAACTTTTTAAGCATATTGGTAAGACTTGGAGATTAGAGTACCATGTTTTTTTTGTTTATTTAGAAATTTTATAAAATTATAAAAAACGAGTACTTTATGATTCTTTAAATAAAAATGACATTCATTTATAAATAATCTGGTAATCTTTCAATAAATAGTTTTTGAATAGGTGTAAGACTTTGATCCTTTTTCCAAATAAAATGCCATTTAAGTTGTTCGCTTTGTTTTAAAGGAAGAGTTGTTAACTCTGGATGATAATTTAAATGATTTAAAACAAGGGCATAACCCACTTTTTCTTTTACCATTAAAGCAGCATTAAATGATAAATTATAGGTTGCCACAATTTGTGATGTTTTAATATGATGAGGTAAATATTTATCTTTTAAGGATTGTTTAGAAACAATCAAGGGAAGATCTTGTAAATCTTCATTTGATAATGTTTCCTTTAAGGCAAGAGGGTCATCATATCTTGCTAGAATACAAAATTGATCAAAAGATGGTAATGTTAAAAAATGATATTTTGTTTTATCAACATTATCAATAATAATACTAAAATCAACAAGTCCTTGATCAAGTTTATCTTGTAAATCATCTTTATTACTACTCATGATATGAAATTGAATTAAAGGAAATTCTTTTTGTAAATCTTTGATACATCTTAAAACAGGTTCAATACATGTCGTTTCACCACTACCAATCGTAATTTCTCCTGAGAGATCTTCTTGTTTTTTTGTCATTTCATTTATTGTTTTATCAGCTAATTCTACTAATTCTTCAGCTCTTTTTTTCAAAAGATAGCCTTCATCGGTTAAAGTAATTTGTCGATTACCTCTAATAAATAATTGTTTACCAAATTCTTCTTCTAATTCTTTTATTTGTCTTGATAAAGTAGGTTGAGTTAAATGGAGTGTTTCTGCTGCTTTAGAAATACTTTGTTCCTGAACGACTGCTAAAAAATAACGTAAAACTCTTAATTCCATGATATCACCTCACCTTTATTTTATCATAATAAACGCATAGAAAAAAGGCATGGGAGAGTATTTGATATAAGTATTTGTTATTTATGTGAGGATGACTAAAATAAAAGACGAAGAGGAGGAAAGAGTATGAGTATATCAAAAGATTTTTTATGGGGTGGCGCAGTAGCAGCCCATCAAATTGAAGGTGGATGGAATGAAGGTGGAAAAGGTGTCAGCATTGCGGATGTCATGACTGCAGGAAGACATGGTGTTGAAAGAAAGATTACCGATGGTGTCATTGAGGGTGAAAATTATCCAAATCATGAAGCGATTGATTTTTATCATCATTACAAAGAAGACGTGGCAATGTTTAAAGAATTAGGATTGAAATGTTTTAGAACATCGATTGCTTGGACACGTATTTTCCCTAATGGGGACGAAGTTGAACCTAATGAAAATGGTTTACAATTCTATGATGATTTATTTGATGAATTATTAAAATATGGAATTGAACCTGTCATTACTTTAAGTCATTTTGAAATGCCTTATCATTTAGTTAAAGAATATGGAGGATGGCGTAATCGTAAGCTTATTGAATTCTTTAAAAATTATGCCACAGTATGTTTTAAAAGATATAAAAATAAAGTTAAATATTGGATGACATTTAATGAAATCAATAATCAAGTACATTACCAAAGAGATTTCTCTGTTTTTACAAATTCAGGAATTATTTTTAAAGAAGGAGAAAATCGAGAAGAAATTGCGATTCAAGCAGCTCACTATGAACTTGTTGCTTCTGCATTAGCTGTACAAATAGGACATCAAATCAATCCTGATTTTCAAATTGGTTGTATGTTAGGGGTTGTTCCTGTTTATCCATATAGTTGTAATCCAGAAGATATGATGTCAGCGACAAAAGCGATGCAACTTAGAAATGGTTGGTATTTAGATGTTCATTGTCGTGGGAAATATCCTCGTTATATGGAAAAATATATTGAAAGAAAAGGTTTTGTTTTAGATCGTACAGAAGAAGATTTTAAAATTCTTCAACAAGGAACAGTAGACTATATTGGTTTTAGTTATTACTTTACTTTTGCGAATAAAGCAAATAATAAGGAACCTTATTTTGATTATAACGAACATACCGATAAAGTAAAAAATGAATATGTAAAAGCATCTGATTGGGGATGGCAAATTGATCCATTAGGTTTACGTTATGATTTAAATTGGCTCTATGATCGTTATCAACTTCCTTTATTCATTGTTGAAAATGGTTTAGGAGCAGTTGATGAAATCAATGGGGAACAAATTCAAGATGATTATCGTATTGATTATTTAAGAAAACATATTCAAGCCATGAAAGATACGATTGAAATAGATGGAGTTGAAGTCATGGGATATACACCATGGGGAATTATTGATCTTGTTTCAGCAGGAACAGGAGAAATGAAAAAACGTTATGGTTTGATTTATGTTGATAAAGATAATGATGGAAATGGAACATTAAAAAGAATGAAAAAGAAATCATTTGATTGGTATAAACAAGTCATTGAAAGTCAAGGAGAAAAATTATAATGGAAAAGAATTTAGGTTATGCAGAAATATTAGGAATTGGTGAAGAAAACGTCAAATATAATAAATACTTCACAGGAACAAGTTACTTACAAAGATTAACGACAGAAGGACTTCATATTTCACAAGTTACATTTGAACCAGGATGTCGTAATTTCTGGCATATTCATCATAAAGGTGGACAAATCTTAATTGTGACAGGAGGACATGGTTGGTATCAAGAAGAAGGGAAAGCAGCAATCGCTTTAAAAGAAGGCGATGTTGTCAACATTCCTCCTGAAGTGAAACATTGGCATGGAGCAAGTAAAGATAGTTGGTTTTCACATATCTGTTTAGGTGTACCCGCAAAAGATAGTTCCAATGAGTGGTGTGAACCGGTTAGTGATGAAGATTATATGAAAGTAGGAAAATAACATGAAGATAATCTTAGTAGTTGTTGGTAGTGGCATGAAAAATGGCAATACGTATCATCTTGCTAAAAGCTTTGTCGATGGAGCTAAAGAAAATGGCAATGATGTTGAAATGGTATTACTAGGTAATAAAAATATTCATGGGTGTATTAATTGTCAAGCCTGTCAAAAAGATCATCATTGTCACTTGCAAGATGACATGTTAGAACTTTATGATAAGTTTTTAAATTGTGATGTTTTAGTTTTTGCCTCACCACTTTACTTTTGGTCAATATCTTCGATGGTAAAAGCATTTATAGATCGTCTTTATGCAATCTCTACCAACGATGAATATCCTTATAAAGAAACAGTTTTATTAATGACAAGTGGAAGTAAAAGAGATTATGCTTTTGATCAACCCGTTTCCTTTTATAACTTTTTAAATAAACAACTTAAATGGAAAAGTTTAGGGACAGTTCTTGCAAGAGGATGTAAAGGAAAAGTTGGTGAAAAGTATTTACCTGAAGAAAGTTATAATGAAGCATATCGCTTAGGAAATAGGATGGGATAGTTATGGAAAAATATATTCAAGTTAAAAATAATGAAAAGATTGTTATTTATCAACTCAATGAAAGTGAAGCGGCAAAAGAACTTCTTACACTTTTGCCACTTCAAAAAGAAGTTGAAAACTTCTCACATAATGAAAAAATTGTGTATTTACCTAAAGCTTTAAATACACAAAATACGCCAATGGCACAACATGGTATTGAAACCTTATCTTATTTTGAACCATGGCACAATATTGTTTTCTATTATGATGATTTTGGACCTTATCCTGGTTTATATCAAATTGGAAAATTAGTAAAAGGTCAAGAATATATCAAAGATTTTCAGGGTATTGTAGAAATCAGTGAATATCATGAATAAGCTTTCTTTAAAATACAATATTCTTTATGCGCTTTCTACTATTTTCTATTATGCAGGATATTGTATTATTATTGGCTATATTTCTGTTTATCTTTTAAGTCAAGGATTAACGAATACCAAGATTGGTTTGATTCTTGCTTTAAGTCAAGTTCTTTCAGTAACCATACAGCCAGTATTAATTAACTTTATTGAAAAATATCATCATTCTAAAGTAAGAACTCCCTTATTACAATTAGTAGGATGTGTTCTTATACTTTCTTTCATTTTATTTTGTTTTCATAAAAATCAAATCATTCTTACTTTATGTGTAATTGGTATTTTAGCACTTGTAATGGCCATGATGTCTTTGGTAAATTCTTTAGCGTTTGAATACCAAGAAATACATATTGTCTATGGTATTTCTAGAGGTTTAGGTTCATTGGCTTATGCCCTTACTTCTTTATTACTTGGATTTTTATTAAAAGAATATGATGCTTCCATGCTTCCTATACTTTATCTTGTTGATTTTATTTTTCTAGCTTTAGTTTTAATGAAGTATTCCTATCATGAAGAAATAGAAATTCAAAAGAAAGAAGTACAAAAGAAAAGTTCAACCATTGTCTTTTTAAAGAAATATCCTTTCTTTACTTGTTTTTTAATAGGTGTGATCTTTATGTTCTTTAATCATACTTTTATTAATCATTTTTTAATTCAAATTATAAGAAGTTTAAAAGGAAGTTCTTTAGAAATGTCGAAAGCCATCTTTATAGCTTCTTTAGTAGAACTACCAATGATGTTTTTGTACAATAAAATCAATCAAAAGATTTCAACTAATATCCTTATGAAAATAGCAATGTCCATGTTTTTTATCAAACATCTGATTACTTTTCTGGCAAGTACAATTTCTACGATCTATCTAGGACAATGTTTTCAAATTGTTGCTTATGCTTTATTTATTCCAGCATCCGTCTATTATGTTCGAGAAAATATTTCAAAGGAAGATCAACTAAAAGGACAAGCGTTGGTAACCATGTCTATGACTTTAGCGGGAATCTTTTCAGATTTATGTGGAGGATTTTTAATTGATTTAATGAGTATTAAAGCCGTACTCTTTTTAGCAACCCTATTTTCATTTATTGGACTTTTTATTAGTTTTTATAGTTTTCATATGAAAAGGACTTAGCTTTTTTGTAAGCTGAGTCCTTTTGTCACACTTCTTTGGACAAATCCCATAATTGGTGAAAAGATACAAGCTGCAATAATCGTTCCTTCTCTTAAGGCAAAACCACATTTAAAAATAAGTGATAAACTAATACATGAAATTACAAGAATAATATCCATAACTTGTCTTGTTTTTTGAAAATCAACTTTAAATGTTTCTGAAAAAGTTAAGGCAAAGCCTTCACAAGGGAAGACACAAACGTTTAAAGCTACAAGTAAACCACAACCACTGGCAGAAATACATAAACCAATGATTTCCATAATGAGTGATTGATAGTAGTGAAGAGAGATACCTCCTAATACTTGATAAACAATCGTATTAACAATCATTCCAAAACATAAACTCATAAAAAATTGGAGAATATATTTTATTTTAAATTGTTTAGTGAAAATGACTTGAAAAAGAATCATACAAGCATTCACAAATAAAGTGAGTGTTCCTACTTTAATATGTGACATATAATTAAAAGTTAAAGCTAAAGCTTCATAGGGAGAAACCCCAATGTTAGCTTTAAAACAAAGGGAATCTCCAATAGAAACCATCATTAAAGTAAGGATAAAAAGAAAATATTTTTTCATTATAGATTTTCTCCATTAGAAGCAATAACTTGTTTATACCATTCAAAAGAATCCTTTTTATATCTTTTTAATGTACCATTTCCTTCATTATCTTTATCAACATAAATAAAGCCATATCTTTTCTTCATTTCACCTGTTGTAAAAGAAACAAGATCAATACATCCCCATGGTGTATAACCTATCAAATCAACACCATCTTCTTCAACAGCTTTTTTCATTTGAATAATATGTTCCTTTAAATAATTAATACGATCTTGGTCGTGTACAGTACCATCAACAAGTTCATCAATAGCTCCAAAGCCATTTTCTACAATAAATAAAGGAATTTCATATCTTTCATAGACAGCGTTCATAATATAACGTAAACCTTCAGGGTCAATTGTCCAACCCCATTTTGTCGCTGTTAAATAAGGGTTATCAACATTATGTTCGTTTACAGCTTCAACAGAGGAAGCAAGATCAATGGTAATTTCACCATTAACTGTTGTAGACATATAATAACTAAATCCAAAGTAATCCACTTTTCCTTGTTTTAAGATATTTAAATCATCATCTTTCATTTCAATTGAATAACCTTTTCTTTCAAACATTTTTAAAGCATAAGCTGGATAATGTCCACGACATAAAACATCACTAAAGAAATAACGATCATGCATAGCTTCTAGGGCAAGTTGATTGTTTGATGGTTTACAATCAAATGGATAAACAGGTTCCATCGCTAACATACATCCAATTTTAAAATCAGGATTGATTTGATGTCCTAAGATAACGGCTTTAGCACTGGCAACAAATAAATGATGCACACTTTGATACATAGCAAGTTCTGGGTTTTCATATTGACTATAAAGAACACCCGCATTTGTCCAACCAAAGATATCATTATGATAATTGGCTTGATTGTTGATTTCGTTGAAAGTCATCCAATACTTAACTTTATTTTTATATCTTTTAAAACATACTTCGACAAATTTTACAAAGAAATCAATCATTTTTCTATTATGCCAACCACCATAAACTTTTGCTAAATGATAAGGCATTTCAAAATGACTTAAAGTAATCACTGGTTCGATTCCATTCTTTAATAATTCATCAAATAAATCATCATAGAATTGTAAACCTTTTTCATTAGGTTCTAATTCATCTCCATTAGGGAAAATACGTGTCCAAGCAATCGATGTTCTAAAACACTTAAATCCCATTTCCGCAAACAATTTAACATCTTCTTTATATCTATGATAAAAATCAATGGCTTCAAGATTAGGATAATATTTTCCTTCCACTAATCCATCGGTAATTTCTCTAGCTACTCCATGAGCCCCAGCAGTCATCACATCAGCAACACTTAAACCTTTACCATCACAATAACCACCTTCTAATTGATGGGCAGCAACAGCACCACCCCATAAAAAATCTTTCTTTAACATTGATACATCCTCCTTTTTTTCGCCTTTATCATAGTCATAAATAATAGAAATGAATAGATAAGATAAGTTAATTAATAATTATTTCCTATTAATTCATCCGTTTTGAGGTAAAATTGGAAATTTTTTCCTAAATTGAGTAAAATAGAAGTATAAATTTCCAATTATTTATTAAAAGGAGGAAAAATATGTTACTCATTCAAAAACTAGAATATTATGATCATTTAACGCCAAATGAACAAACTGTTGCTCATTATTTACTCGATAATCAACATCGTATACAAGATATCTCAATTTCAGAAATAGCCAAAGAAACGTATACTTCTTTATCTACAACAGTACGTCTTTCACAAAAATGTGGTTATCAAGGTTGGAAAGAACTTAAAAAAGCATTGATTGAAGAAATTAGTTATTTAAATAAAGAAACAACACATGTCGATGCGAATTATCCTTTTCAACAAGGAGATTCAATCTTTAAGATTGCAAAAAATATGTCTTCTTTACTTACAGAAAGTATTTTAGATACCTATCAACTTTTAGATCACGATCGTTTTCAAAAAGCTATTCTTTTATTAAATTCATGTCAAATAATTAATGTCTATGGAATTACGCATCCAATCAGTGTGGCTTATGATTTTAAATTAAAAATGCGTACAATAGGAAAAACTGTCAATATTGTAGAAGATGAAGATGACTATTATTATCGCTCTTTTTTTACAACAAAAGATACATGTTCATTGTTTATTTCTTATTCAGGAGAAACATTGGAATTATTAGATGCTATGAAAAGAATTAAACAAAAAGGTTATCCATTAATTGCACTTACAAGTATTGGTGATAATACTTTTTCAAAGTTGGCAGATACATGGCTCCCTATTTCTACAAAAGAAAAGCTCTCTAATAAAATTTCAACTTTTTCTTCTAATATTTCGATTCATTATTTATTAGATTTAATCTTTGCCTGTGTTTTTGAACATGATTATCAAAGAAATATTGAATTAAGGAAAGATATTTCTCATGAAATGGATTATGAACGTTTTTCAAATGTTTCTTTATTGAAAGATGAGGATAAAAAAGAATAATTTATTTTGGACCGCAAATGAACCGCAAATGGACCGCAATGATGGTAAAATCGTTCTAAATCGTTCCAATACGGAACGCAAATTGAAAAATCTATTGACCTCGAGTTACTCGAACTTTCTATAATGATAGAAAAGTAACGGAGGTAAAAGAGATGGAATATAAAGTATTAAATAATGGTATAAAGATGCCGATGGTTGGATTTGGAACATTTTTAAATAATGGAGATGAATGTGAAAAGTCTGTTTGTCAGGCAATTCAAGCTGGATATCGTTTAATTGATACGGCAGAAGCTTATGGTAATGAAAAAGAAGTAGGCAAAGGGATTCAATTAAGTGGTATTGATAGAAAAGAATTGTTTATTGTTACAAAAGTGAATTTTAAATCTTATGAAAATACAAGAGAAACGGTTTTAAATTCTTTAAAGAATTTACAGGTAGATTATTTAGATATGGTTTTATTACATTGGCCTTTTGGAAATTATTATCAAGCATGGAAGGAATTAGAAAAGCTTTATGAAGAAGGTCTTATTAAAGCGATTGGTGTTTCTAATTTTGAACCTGATCAATTAGTTGATTTAATTTCATTTAATAAAGTAAAACCAGTAATTAATCAAATAGAAACTAGTGCTAGTATAAATTTAGTACCAGTTAAATAGAAATAATGTCTCAAAAAATG
>CAVESC010000059.1:0-18582 GCA_963618275.1 Bacteroidaceae bacterium | reverse complement strand
GTCCATAAGGCAAATGTTATTTAATGAATAACACACATTTCGTCTAACATAGCCGTTTTTTAGGATTTAAAAGAGATTATATTGTTAATTTGTATAAAGAGAAGTGATACAATGGAGATAGGTGATTTTATGAAATTAGAACTTTTATCATATGAAAAAGATAATTTACTTCCAGGATGGAAACCTTATTATATTTATTTGATTATGGTAGATTATCAAGAAGTTGGAAGAATTGTTTTAAGAGAAGGTAATAATGAAGAAAGATATTATGATGGACATATCGGTTATACGATAGAAAAAGAATATAGGGGACATCATTATAGTAAGGAAGCTTGTTTATTGTTATTTGAAATTGCTAGAGAGAAAGGTTTTAAACAATTAATGATTACTTGTTCTCCTAATAATGTAGCAAGTCGTAAAATTATAGAATCATTACCTTTTAAATATCTTGAAACTAGAGAAGTTCCAGCTTCATTAAAGAAGAACTTTGATCGTGGAGATTATCTTAAAAGAATATATTGTTTAGATTTGGAGGTTTTATGAGATTTATACATTTAGCTGATTTACATTTAGGGAAAATTATTTATCAAAATAATTTATTAGAAATTCAAATAGATTTATTAAATCAAGTAATGAATTATATGGTTCAAGAAAGTATTGATACTTTAGTTATTGCTGGAGATGTTTATGATCGAGCAATTGCTTCTAAAGAAAGTATTGCAGCATTAAATGATTTTTTAAAGGAAATGATTCTTCATTATCATAAAAAAGTTTTGATTATTTCAGGGAATCATGATAGTAGTGAAAGACTTAATTTTGCAAGTTCCTTGCTTCAAAGCCAAGGTTTATATATTGTGAGTTATCCTGAAAAAGAAATCAAGCCCATTGTAATAGAAGGGGTTTATTTTTATTTAGTACCTTTTTTTAAACCTTCTTATATTCGTTATTTATATGAAAAAGAGGATTTAAAAACATATCAAGATGCTTTTGCTTATTATTTAAGTCAACAAAACTTTGTAAAAGATCATCCTAAAGTGCTTGTTACACATCAATTTATTGCAGGAAATAAAGAAGTTATTAGAAGCGAAAGTGAAGTGATATTGTCAGTAGGTGGTAGTGAGATCATTGATGTTGATCTATGTAAAGATTTTGATTATGTAGCATTAGGACATATTCATGCAAGTCAAAAGATTAAATATGATTATGTAAGATATGCGGGAAGTTTAATGAAATATTCGTTTGATGAGGTTAATCAAAAAAAAGGAATGGTAGAAGTAAGTATTGATAAACAAGGTGTAATGACAAAAATTATTCCATTAAAGCCACAAAGAGATTTAATTAAATTAACAGGGAAATATGAAGATGTTTTACATTATCCAAATAATGAAAATGATTTTGTTGCAGTTGAATTATTAGATAAACAAGTTATTGGACATGCTTATGATTTTTTAAAGGAGAAGTATCCTTATCTTTTACAAATCACCTATCGTTCATTAGAAAAACTTAAAACGCAACAAACAGCTTCTTCATTAGATGTTGAAAAACAATCACCATTAGAAATCTTTAAAGAATTCTATGAAAAAATGAAAGGTGAAGCAATCAGTCAAGAAAGTGAAACAATTATTCAACAACTGTTAGAGGAGGTAAATGAAGATGATGCCCATTAACCTTACATTATCAGCGTTTGGACCTTATCCAGATGCGATTACTATTAATTTTGAATCATTTCAAGAAGATGGTTTATTTTTGATTACAGGACCTACAGGTAGTGGGAAAACCATGATTTTTGATGCGATGATGTTTGCTTTATATGGTAAAACAAGTGGACAAATAAGACAAACAGACAGTTTAAGATGTGATCATGCTGAAAATGAACAACCTACATATGTAGAATTTTCATTTTCTTTACATCAACAAAATTATTTAATTAAAAGAAGTCCTAAATATTATTTAGAGGGTAAAAAGACACCTAAACAACCAACAGCTTTACTTACTTTACCAGATGGAAAAATGGTAGAAGGTGTTAAAGAAGTAAATCAAAAAATAATTTCTTTATTAGGGGTAGATGATCAACAATTTAAACAAATTTGTATGATTGCTCAAGGTGAGTTTACTAAACTTATTATGGCTTCTAGTGATGAAAGAGAAAAAGTACTCAGGGAATTATTTCATAGTGAGACATATCAAAAGTTAGAAGAAAAACTGAAAGAACATTTGAAGGTCTATCAAGATCGTTATGACTTGTTATTAAATAAAAGAAAAGATTTAGTACAAGAATTACAAATAGATGATTATGATCAATATTTAACGCAACAAACAAAACAAATTGCATATGAAGAAAAAGCACTTGATCAACTCAAACAACAAACAGAAAAACAAAAACAACAATTACAACTTTATCAACTTCAAAATCAACGTATTAGCCAATTGAAAGCTTTAAAACAACAATATCAAGCTTTAAAACAACAAGATAAAGATTATCAAGAGTTAAATCAAACAATTAAATCATTAAAAAAAGCACAAGAAACATCTTATTTATATAATTCATATACAAAACAACAAAAAAAATTAAAAACATTAAAGTTAAATCAAGAAACTAATCAAAAACAATTAGTAACACTTGAAAAAGACTATCTAGAAAGTAAACAACAAGCCAAAACACTTACGGAAAAACAACAAAATAAAGAAAATTTAAAAACAACGATACAAGAAACAAAACAATTGATGAATCAAATTTATCAATATCAAGAAGATTATCAAAATTTACAAACCTTAAAACAACATTACCGTATGTCAGAAGAAGAACATAAGCTTTTCTTAAAAAAGAAGGAAAAGTTTGAAAATGGTTTACAAAGAGATCAAGAAAGAATTCAAAGTGAGCAACAAGTTCAATCAAAATATGAACTTATTAAACAACAATATACAAGATTAAATGAACAAAAAACAAAAATCCATCAATTATTTGATTATTATGATCAAACATTAAAAATTAATGAAGAAAAAAGTGATTTACAAGAAAGTTATACGGTCATCGAGAAAAAAGTAGAGTTTGAAAAAAATCAATATAATCAAATGGAAAAACTCTATTTTAGAAAACAAGCAGGAATATTTGCAATGCAATTAGAGAATGAAAAACCATGTCCAATTTGTGGTTCTTTACATCATCCTCATCCTGCACAAATAGAAAAAGAAGATATTACAAAAGAAAATTTAGATCAACAAGCTAAAAAAACCAAACAACAAGAAAATAATTTACAAGAGATCTTACAAAATATTTTGTTGTTAGATCAAAAAAAGGAACTGCTTTTTAAACAAATTCAACAACTTTCTAGTGAATTAAATATACAAGAAGAAATTTCTAAAGAAATCTTTATTAAAGAATTAGATAGTTTATCTAAAAATGAAAAAAGATTAAAAAAAGATTATTTAGATTTACAAGATGAAATAAAATACATTCAAAAACTAAAGAAAAGTGTAGCACTTTCATTAAAAGATAAAGGTGATTATGAAAATAAAAATCTTCAACAAGAAAAAAAACTAGAAGATATTCAAATACAAATACATCAATTATCAGGTAAACTTAATCAAACAATGAAAGATTACGAAATTGGTGAAGTCTCAAAACATTACCAATTATTACAACAACAACATCAACAGCTTTCTAAAGAAATTGATGATATTCAACAAAATTATGAACATATAAAGAATCAATATCTTGAATTAAAAACAAAAGTTAATACATCTAATCAACAATTAATTCAAGAACAAGAAGCTTATGAAGTTATTAAAAACAACTACCAAGAAGCTTTAAAAGGGTTTATAAATGAAGATGAATTTTTAATTTTCTTAACAAAAATAGAGCAATTGAGTTCATTAGAAAAGAAATATCAAGATTATTTAGTTTCTTTAAAAAGTTTAAATGAACAAATCATTTCATTAGAAAATGAAGTTAAAGATACAACTTATATTGATTTAACTACTTTAAATGAAAGTATTACTTTAAATACGAAACAAATAAAAGAAAAAGATGAAGCATTAGAAAAACAAAAAATCAGTTATTCTTTAAAAGAAAAAATGATAAAAGATATCCAAAAAATCAATCAACAATTAGAAAAAGATGAAGATAAGTATCAACGTTATTTAGACTTATATAATCTAGCAAGTGGTAAAAATAATGCCCGTGTCTCTATTGAAAGATATGTTCTAGCAACTTATTTTGAAAATATGTTGATTTATGCCAATGTGATTATGAAACAATTGACACAAGGAAGATATCAATTGATAAGAAAAGATGAAGCAGGTAAAGGAAGAAGTCAACAAGGATTAGAATTAGATGTTTTTGATCAAGAAAGTGGCCAAATGAGAAGTATTAAAACACTTTCTGGTGGAGAATCTTTTAAAGCTGCTTTATCGCTTGCTTTAGGACTTTCAAGAATGGTTCAAGATTATGCAGGTGGTATTGAATTAAACACACTTTTTATAGATGAAGGTTTTGGTTCTTTAGATAGTCAATCTTTAGATCAAGCAATGAATTGTTTGATGGAATTACATCAAGAAAATAAATTGATAGGGATTATTTCTCATGTAAGTGATTTAAAGGATCGTATTGAAAGACAAATTATTGTTGAACGTCAACAAAAACAAAGTGTAATTCAAATGATCTAAACTTGCTTGTTTATCATTTCTATAGTAAAATAAAGGAGCATTTTTGGAGGAGGAAAAAATATGGCAAATAATAAGAAAAATGAAGCTATTACTGCTAGAGATGTTGATTTTGCTAAGTGGTATACAGATGTATGTCGTAAAGCTGAATTAATGGATTATAGCAATGTGAAAGGGTTTATTATTTATCGTCCGTATGGTTATGCAATGTGGGAACAAATTCAAAAACATATGGATCAAAAATTCAAAGAATTAGGACATGAAAATGTTTATATGCCGATGTTGATCCCTCAATCTTTATTACAAAAAGAAGCTGATCACGTAGAAGGATTTGCGCCAGAATGTGCAGTTGTAACAAAAGGTGGATTAGATGATTTAGATGAAAACTTAATTATTCGTCCTACATCTGAAACTTTGTTCTGTGAACATTATGCAAAAATTGTAAATTCTTATCGTGATTTACCAAAATTATATAATCAATGGTGTTCAGTTGTACGTTGGGAAAAAACAACAAGACCATTTTTACGTGGTTCTGAATTCTTATGGCAAGAAGGACATACAATTCATGCAACTGAAGAAGAAGCAAGAAAAGAAACTTTACAAATGTTAGAAGTTTATCGTAGTACAGCTCAAGATTTACTTGCTATTCCAATGGTTACTGGTCGTAAAACTGAAAGTGAAAAATTTGCTGGAGCTGAAGAAACTTATACAATGGAAGCTTTAATGCATGATGGAAAAGCTTTACAATCAGGAACTTCACATTACTTTGGTCAAGGTTTTGCAAAAGCTTTTGATGTTAAATTCTTAAATAAAGATAATAAACAAGAATATGTTTATCAAACTTCTTGGGGAGCATCAACACGTTTACTTGGAGCTATTATCATGGTTCATGGAGATGATAATGGGCTTGTTTTACCACCAAGAGTGGCACCAATTCAAGTGATGATTGTTCCAGTTATGCAACATAAAGAAGGCGTTTTAGATAAAGCCTATGAAATTGAAAAACAATTAAAAGCAGCTGGATTACGTGTAAAAATAGATGCAAGTGATAAAACACCAGGATATAAATTTGCAGATGCTGAAATGAGAGGTATCCCATTAAGACTTGAAATTGGACCTAAAGATATTGAAAAAGGACAATGTGTTCTTGCTAAAAGATTAGATGGTACAAAAGAAGTTTATGCTTTAACTGAAGATTTACCAAAAACAATCCAACAATTATTAGATCAAATTCATGATGAAATGTATGCAAAAGCTTTAAAATTCAGAGATGAAAATATTAGAACAGCTCATACATATGATGAATTTAAAGAAATCTTAAATACAAAAGCTGGATATATTCGTATGATGTGGTGTGAAGATGATGCTTGTGAAGCTAAAATCAAAGAAGAAACAGGTGCTACATCAAGATGTATTAAAGAAGATGAAGAACCATTTGATGATGTTTGTCCAATTTGTGGTAAACCAGCTAAAAAGGTTGTTTATTTTGCTAAAGCATACTAGAATATTTAATGAAAACAACAACAGGAGTTGTTGTTTTTTTGACCTTTTAGTTGACATATCAATTAAAATGAGATAATGTTGATATGTCAACTATAGGAGGAATTATGAATTTATCACGTTTAATTTCTATTCTTCATAATCAAAAAAATAGTTATATGAATATACAACTTAAAGAGTTTGGCTTATCTCATGGACAAGCTATTACCTTAAAAATTATTTATGAAGAAAATAATATCAAGCAGGAAGATTTAAATAAAAGATTACAAATTGATAAAAGTGCAGTTACAAGAATATTAAAAACTTTAGAGGATAAGCAATTGATTATTAAAAAAATATCTAATGAAGATAAAAGAAATCATATTCTTTCAGTAACTTCTAAAGGAAAAATACTTTATCCTCAAATTAAAAATGTTATTAAAGAAACAACTGAAGTTATGTTAAAAGATATTGATCAAAATCAACAGTTATTTTTAGAAGAATTGTTATTAAAGATGAAAATGAATTTGGAGGACGTCTATGAAAAATGATGATAAAATGGGAACTAAAAAAATATTACCTTTATTAGTAGAATTTTCAATTCCTGCTATTATAGGGATGCTTGTTAATGCGATTTATAATATTGTCGATCGTATGTTTATTGGAAATGCTCCAGAATTAGGATCGATTGGTTTAGCTGGTATTAGTATTTGTTATCCGGTAACCCTTGTTTTGATGGCTATTTCTTTAATGATTGGAATGGGTGGAGCAACACGTTTTTCTATTGCTTTAGGTCAAGGAAAGAAAGAAGAAGCTGGAAAGTATATGGGAAATGGTTTAACTTTAACGATTATACTAGGGCTTATTTTTATGATTTTAGGAAATCTCTTTTTAGCACCAATGTTACGTTTATTAGGTGCTTCTAAAACGGTTTTACCTTATGCTGAAAATTATTTAAGTATTATTTTATATGGAGCTGTTTTTCAATGTATTGCAATGGCAGGTAATAATTTTTCTAGAGCTCAAGGTAATCCTAAAAATGCGATGATTTCTCAATTGATAGGAGCAGGTTTTAATATTTTATTTGATTATATTTTGATTTGTATTTTTCATATGGGAATGCAAGGAGCTGCCCTTGCAACTATTGGGGGACAACTTTTAAGTGCTTTATGGCAATTGACATTTTTATTTGGAAAAAGAACTTTAATACCTTTAAATATTTCTTTGTTGAAACTAAAATTGAATATTTCAAAACAAATTATTCAAACAGGAATACCAGCATTTTTAATGCAAATATCTAATAGTGTTTTAAATATTATTTTAAATGCTTCACTTGTTAAATATGGTGGAGATTTAGCGTTAAGTGCGATTGGGATTGTTACAAGTATTCAAACACTTATTTTGATGCCGATTACTGGTTTAATGCAAGGACAACAACCTTTAATTTCATATAATTATGGGGCTTTAAAAATGGATCGTGTTAAAGAAACTTTAAAATATGCTATCATGGGTGCAACGATGATTGCTTTGATTGGTTTTATTGCCGTACAATTCTTTACAAAGAATATTGTTTATATGTTTAATAATGAAGAAGATGTTGTAAATTTATGCTGTCATGCTTTACATATTTGGTTTATGTGTTTACCTGTTATAGGTGCTCAAGTAATGTGTGCAAACTATTTTCAAGCAGTTGGTAAAATAAAGATTTCTAGTGTTTTAAATTTATTAAGACAAATCATTATTTTAATACCTTGTATCATTATTTTTTCATCAATCATAGGTTTAGATGGTATTTTTATGGCTGTACCAGTTGCTGATTTATCAGCGTTTATCATTACTATTATATCATTAAAAAAGGCATTAAAAAAAGAAGCTTTATAAAGGCTTCTTTTAAATTTTTTTGGCTATTCAAATAATTTAGGGGTCTCAACTTTGGGGGTCTACTTTAGGGGATGAATCTAAAAATCAATATTAAAAAATAACAACTAAAAATTATCTCAATTAATTATTATTTCTTTATTAAATTCAATTAAATAAAATTATATTTGATTTTAATAACGATATGTTAATACGTTAATTATCACAAGATGCTCCATTCTATTAGATATTATTAAATCGTCAAAAATGCTTAAATATAGCCAGTTTTCTTTTATTTAGTATATTTTGATCTAACAATTTATTTTAATAGCATACTTTATATTTCTAACAGTATGTTGTTATTGTTTTCTTATTTATATAAAAAAGAACAATTTGCATTTCGCATTTGTTCTCTTTTTTCATAAATTTTCTTATAGTATTTTGGGTTGGCCCCTAAAGTGCCTCCTAACTTTCAACAGGGTTTTCTTAAAACCCCTAAAGTTGTCCCCTAAATAATTGGCTTTCCCCCTAAATTATTTAGTTAGCCATTTTTTTACAACGAATAGATTCAATCACAGGTTGATTTTCTTTTTTAACAGTTCCATTATTATCTTCTACTTTAACATCTTTACAAATTTGATCAACAATATCCATTCCTTCATAAACATAACCAAAGGCTGCATATTGACCATCTAAATAAGTAGAGTCACTTTGAACAATAAAGAATTGTGAAGATGCACTATCATTATCTTGACTTCTTGCCATTGAAAGAGCACCACGTGTATGGCTTAAAGGATTCTCTACATTGTTATCTGAAAATTCCCCTTTAATTGTTTCTTTACTTCCACCAGTTCCATCTCCTTTAGGATCTCCACCTTGAATCATGAAACCATCAATAATACGATGGAAAGTTAAACCATCATAAAACTTTTCTTTACTTAGTTTAACAAAGTTTGTTACAGTAATTGGAGCAGTATCAGCATCTATTTCAGCATAGATTGTTCCATAATCTTTAACTTTAATTTCAACTTGATAGTTTCCAGATAATGTTTTTGTTTTTTTAGTTGTTTTTTCTGTTGTTTTAGAAGAACATCCGGCTATAGAAACAACAGTCATTAAAACTAAAAGAACTTTTAGTATTTTTTTCATTTATTTCACCTCAAACATCATTATAACAAATATGAATTATGAAAAAAAGATACTCAATAGGACATGATTGTGCTAAAATACATGAAAGAGGTTTTAAAGATGAGAGAGAAAAGAATTGTATTAGTAAATGATGTAACAGGATTATCAAGATGTTCGGTAGCTTGTCAATTACCAATTATTTCTGCTATGGGAATTGAAACGGCATTTGTACCAACAGCTATTTTATCAATTAATACGTATCATAAAGATTTCTTTTTTGATGATTATACATCAAAAATGAATGATTATATTGAAACATATAAAAAAATGCATATCGATTTTGATGGTATTTGTAGTGGCTTTTTAGGATCGGCTAAACAAATAGAAATTGTTAAAGAATTTTTTAAAGATTTTAAAACATCACAAAACTTTATTTTAGTAGATCCTGTCATGGGTGACCATGGAAAATTATATCCAACATATACACCAGAAATGCAAGAAAAAATGAGAGATTTAATGCCTTATGCTACAATTGTAACACCTAATTTAACAGAACTATGTGCATTGATAGATGAAGAATATCATGAAACAGATAATGAACAAGAACTTACGCGTATGTGTCAAAAATTAAGTCAAATGGGTCCTCAAAATATTGTTGTAACAGGAATTTCTGTTAATGAACAAATTTTAAATTTTGTTTATGATCATGGTCAAATTGAAAAAATATATGTTAAACGTATTGGTGAAGATCGTAGTGGTACAGGAGATGTTATTTCTGCAGTGATTGCTGGAAGTTATTTAAAAGGAAAGAGTTTTTTAGAGGCTGTTAAAAAATCAACAACTTTTGCTTCTAAATGTATTCAACATTCTGTAGATATTGATGCTCATCCTCATATGGGATTATGTTTTGAACCATTATTAAAAGAATTGGAGGATTAATAAAATGATTTTATATACATTATATAAAAATAGTTATATTGATATTGCACATTTAGAAAGTACTAAAGGAATTACATGTTATGTTAATTCAACAAATCGTTGTACATGTTCATGTACATTTTGTTTAAGACAAACAAAAGAAATGATTGAAAATAATTCCTTATGGTTAAAAGAAGAGCCGACAGTAGAAGAAATTATTCAAGAATTTGAAAAATATGATTTAAATGATTTTAAAGAAGTTGTTTTTTGTGGTTTTGGTGAACCACTTATTAGACATGATGATTTAATGAAAGTTGCTAAGTATTTAAAGGAAAGAAGACCTGATTTACCTACAAGAGTAAATACGAATGGTTTATCTTCTTTATATAATAAAAGAGATATTACACCAGAATTTAAAGGACTATTAGATACTGTTTCTATTAGTTTGAATACTAGTAATAAAGAAGATTATTTAAAACTTACAAGAAGCCAATATGGTATTGATTCATTTGATGAATTATTAGATTTTGCGAAAAAATGTAAATCTTATGTACCTCATGTTGTTTTAACAATTGTTGATACAACAATTCCTGAAAAAGATGTAGAAATTTGTAAACAAATTGCTCAAAATATTGGGGTAACACTTAGAATAAGACCATTTGAAGATTAGTGAGGAAAGAAAAGATGATGCAATTATCACGTGAAGAGAGATTACTTCACATAGGAAAAATGACCAATGTAAGAGATTTAGGAGGATATGAAACACAAGAAGGATATTATACTAAATCTCATAAATATGTTAGAAGTACGTGTCCTAGTGGGATAAGTGATGAATTAAAAGAACAATTTTATCAATATGGAATTCGTACAGTTGTTGATTTAAGAAGTGATTATGAACTTGTTCATCAACCACATAGTTTAAAGGATTATAAGGATATTGAATATTATCATATTGATCTTTTACAAAATGAAAATTTATCAGTTTTACCTGATGATATTAAAGATTATCAAGATTTAAGTGGCTTTTACATTTTTATGATAGAAGCTAATAAAAAACAGTTTAAAAAAGTATTCGATATCTTTTTAAATCATCCTTATGACTGTACATTATTCAATTGTTCTGCTGGGAAAGATAGAACAGGTGTTATTGCTTGTATGTTGTTAGATTTAGCTGGATGTCATGAATATGATATTGTTAAAGATTATTCAGAGTCTTATGAAAATAACATGGCAATGATTAAACAATTAGAAGAAATGATGCCACAAGAAGATGAAAAGTTCTTAGGTTCTGATCCAAGAGTAATGATGAAGTTTATTGCTTATTTAAGAGAAAATTATGGTAGTACTAAGGGATATTTATTGAATATTGGATTTGATGATGAAGAAATTGAAGAAATTAAAGAAAATTTCATAATTTAAAAGAAAAAAGGCCTCCTATTGTCATATATAAACATAGGAGGTTTTTTATGAAAGCATTAACATTTAAAGAAAAACAAGATGCATTAGAAGATTTGTTTAAAAAGTATCATCGAGCTCTTTTACAACTTAAATTTTTAAAAGAGAAAAGTTTTTATCCATCTATTCAATTTGATGCAGTAAAGGAAAAGAAATCGTATTATCAAGATAAAGGAAGTCAATTGAATGATGATTTAATGTTGAAAGAAGAATTAGAAAAAGTAATTTCAACATTTGAGTTTATTTTAGATTGTTTATCAAAAGAGAGTAGATTGATTATTGAAAAAGAATTTATAGAAAAGGAAAGAAAAGATTGGTGGGTGTATTATTATTCTCGAAGTACATATTATCGTTTAAAGACAAGAGCAATGGAAGAAACACTTTATTACTTTAGTTGTTTATAAAAATCATAAAATTTAAATATAAAGCAAAAAATAACCAAATAATATAAGGAATATTTAAATAAAAACTGGTTTTATTGATTTGTTTAAAAAGAATCAACATATAAATAACAACAATTATTAAAACA
This sequence comes from Bacteroidaceae bacterium, assembly GCA_963618275.1. Classification (GTDB taxonomy): domain Bacteria; phylum Bacillota_I; class Bacilli_A; order Erysipelotrichales; family Coprobacillaceae; genus Faecalibacillus. The sequence goes on along the minus strand of CAVESC010000059.1, from coordinate 6,554 downwards.
ACTAAAATCATTAAAGCAAGAAAATAATTATGAAGATTAAAGAAGAAAAGTGGCCAACAAAAATTAATAAATAATTGAAAAGCATAAACAATTAAAGCGTTTTCTCGATGATCATCTTGACTGGTATAAATAATATAACTAGAAATTCCCATTAAAATATAAAGAATAGTCCAAACAATCGGAAATAACCATCCAGGAGGAGCTAAAAAAGGTTTATTTAGATGAGAGTATGTTTCCATTTGTTGATATGTTAATAAAGCACTAAGTCCACCTACAAGTAAAGGAATAATAAGATTTATAATAAATGTTCTTTTTTTCATTATGTTCACCTAATTTAGTATATCCATATTTATTAAAAATAGACATTCAAATCATGAATGAGATGTTATATAATAGAATATATTGGAGAAAGAGGTAACTATGAAATTAGTAAGTTGGAATGTAAATGGAATAAGAGCATGTTTACAAAAAGGATTTTTAGATAGTTTTCATCAATTAGATGCTGATATTTTTTGTGTTCAAGAAACAAAAATGCAAAGTGGACAAGCAGATTTAACAATTGAAGGTTATGATTTTTATTTAAATAGTGCAATAAAAAAAGGATATAGTGGAACCCTTATTTATACGAAGAAAAAACCATTGAATGTTTTTTATGGAATGAATAAAGAAGAACATGATCAAGAAGGTCGATTGATTACTTTAGAATTTGAAGACTATTATGTGATTACTTGTTATACTCCTAATAGTCAAAATGAATTAAAACGTTTGTCTTATCGTATGCAGTGGGAAGATGATTTTTTAGCATATCTTGAAAGTTTAGATAAACCAATTATTTTATGTGGGGATTTAAATGTTGCTCATCAAGAAATAGATTTAAAAAATCCTCAATCAAATCATAAAAATGCAGGTTTTTCTGATGAAGAAAGAGCAAAAATGACACAATTATTAAGTCATGGTTTTATTGATACGTATCGTTATCTTTATCCGTTAAAAGAAGGTGTTTATTCTTGGTGGTCTTATCGTTTTAAAGCAAGAGAAAAGAATGCAGGATGGCGTATTGATTATTTTATTGTTAGTGAGTGTTTGAAAGATAAAATTGTGGATGCTACAATCGAAACATCTATTATGGGAAGTGACCATTGCCCAGTAACACTTACGATTGATCTTTAGTGGAGGTGTGTGATGAATCTGATACAAACAATTAACTTTTCGCCATTAATTACAATTTCTATTATTGCCTTGACGATTGTTTTAACGATTTTTGGTTATTATTATATTAAAGCAAAACATTAAAAAAGAAGGAAAATTTCCTTCTTTTATTTTTCTAGATGTTTACAACTATAATATGATGGAATACCATCTTTATATGTGACATGAACTTCTCCTTGAATAAGTGGATATAAATATTCATAAAGTTCTTGAGTAATGTCGTTACCTTCTTTACTAATCCATTCTACAGGAATTTTTTGTTCGTAGTTTGCAACTTCTCTTACATCGGTAGAAATATAGTCGATTTCATAAGGATGATTAGATAAACGTTTAAATCCCATAACATGCCCAGAAACATTTTCTAAAGCTTTATCGACTGCTTTAGAACCAATTACAAATGATTCATTTAAATCTGTTTTACTAGCAATATGCATAGCACATCTTTGTAATACATTTAATTCAATACTTCTTACTTTACATCCAAATTCTTTAAATACTAAAGATTCAAGTAACTTTCCTGTTCCTGAATGTAAAACATGTCCAAATGCATCTTTTTTAGCGTATTTACTATCATCATCTAAGAAATGACCGTTTTGATCTCTAATTCCTTCAGATACGGCAATAACAACGCATCTTTTTCTTTTCATTACTTCATGAATATCAGCTAAAAATTTATCTTTATCAAAAACAACTTCTGGTAAATAAATAAGATCAGGGGCTACATTATATTCATTTCTTGCAAGAGCTGCAGCAGCTGTTAACCATCCTGCATTTCTTCCCATGATTTCAATGATTGTCACTGATTGTAATTGATAAATTAAACTATCATGCACAACTTCTAAGATTGAAGCTGCAACATATTTAGCGGCAGAACCAAATCCTGGTGTATGATCTGTTCCCATTAAATCATTATCAATTGTTTTAGGAATACCGATAAAATGGATATCACTATTGATATATTTAGCATAGTTATCTAATTTCATAACAGTATCCATTGAATCATTACCACCAATATAGAAAAAGTCAGTAATTTCTAATTCTTTTAAAATTCTAAATAATTTAACATAAGTATCTTCATCATCTTGAAAAGTAGGTAATTTATAACGGCAAGAACCTAAATACATGGCAGGTGTTTGTTTTAAAGCGTTGATTTTATCACCATCATCAAATTCTTCTAATAAATCCATATATCTACCTTCCAATAGACCTTTGATACCATTGATCATCCCATAAACATTATCAAATTCTTGAGATGCTTTAGCACGATGAATAATCCCAGCAAGACTAGCATTAATTGCGATTGTGGGTCCTCCAGATTGTCCAATAATACAGTTTCTTTTCATATTCTTCTGTCTCCTTTAACGCCTTTATTCTATCAAATCCCTTTGTCAAATAAAAGCAATCTCTTATTCTTTTTGTCTTTTTTTGATGAAAAGAAGTGTTAAGATCACAATAGCAAGAATAATGAGAACAATAAAATAAAGAAAAAGCTGTTGATTTTCTTTTTTAGAAATTACACGAAAAGATAAATCATTTTCTTCAATAAAAATCTCAAAAAGATTTATAGTCACAACATTTTGTTGATATTTACCTATATTACTAGAAATAATAGTACCAGGCATAGTAATTTTAAAGTTACAAGTGGCATTACTTGAATTTAAAAGTTTTAATGTATTTTTATAATGACTTAATTCTGAAGTGTCTAATATTTTTTTATTAATGTTGATTGTTAAAATATATTTATTGTTTTGTTTTTTTAATTGAGAAATTTCTTTGATAAAAGAAGTAGGTGCTTCTATTGAAAGGGAAGAAGATGTTTGTTTTTTGATTTTCCAATCTTTAAAAAAATCATATTCTAATAATTGTTTTTTGATTTGTGCGATAGACATATTATATTTTTCTAAAACTTGAGGTTCAATAGTAAGTTCACTATAAAGAGTAGGCTTTTTTATTTTAGAATAATTTAAAGAAATCAGACAATCAACACAGCCTGTTAAAATAAAAGAAAGAGATAAAATGATACATATTTTTATTATTTTTTTCATAGAATCCTCCAAATAAGCAAATGTTTTGTTATAATTATTAACAGTTAAATACATTTTTAGTTCATATTTCTATATTAAAATAAATTAGGTGATAAAAATGAAGGTTGATATTGTTTATACAACAAAATCTAAATATATAAAGTATGTTGCAGATGAAATGGCAAGATGGGTCAAAACACATGCACAAGATCTAAATCACTACCAAAAAGGACGTGATGTTGATTTGTTGGTAATAGGGTTTGATGATACATTATTTGAAGATAAACAGCTACTTGAATTTATTCAGTCATTAAGTCGACAAAATGCAAAAAATGTTGCTCTTATCAATTGTTTTTTTGTTAATAATAAAAGGTTAATGAAGATTATACATCTTTGTCAAAATCAACAATTGCCACTCATGAGAGAGCAATATACATTTAAAATGTCATTTAATCAAAGAAAAGAAATCAGTCCTACAATTATAGATAATGCTAGACTTTATATTGAAGATATGGTGAATGTTATTAGGGATTATTACTAGGAGCAAAGCTCCTTTTTTTATTTATTAAGATAATAAAAAAATATCAAAGTGATAAAAATATATTGACACTAAATTATCATCATGATATATTTTTGTCAAGATTTCTATTGGGGAACAGAAATCAAAAATATAAGGGGGAAATCAAATGAAAAAACTTGAAATCATTATTAGACCAGAAAAGTTAGAAGATTTAAAAGAAATTTTAACTGTATCTGGTGTAACAGGAATGATGGTTTCCAATATTATGGGATTTGGAAATCAAATGGGTTATACCCATCAATATCGTGGAGTAACTTATTCTATTAATTTAGTTTCTAAATTAAGAGTTGAAACAGTTGTTAAAGATGATATTGTACAAAGCATTATTGATAAAATTACTGAAGTTTTATCTAGTGGAAATGTAGGAGATGGAAAAATATTTGTTTATCCAGTTGAAGAAGCAGTCAGAATTAGAACTGGTGAAACAGGAGAAAATGCACTTTAAAAAATGAGGGGGATTTATTATGAGTGAGACATTTGCAGTATGGTTTTTAATTGGTGCTGCTTTAGTATTTTGGATGCAAGCAGGCTTTGCAATGGTAGAAGCTGGATTTACAAGATCTAAAAATACAGGCAATATCATTATGAAAAACTTAATGGATTTTTGTATAGGGACATGTACTTTTATTTTAATTGGTTTTAGTTTATTACTAGGAGAAGATTTACTTGGTTTTATTGGTAAACCAGGATTTGATATATTTACAAATTATGCAAATTTTGATTTTTCAAACTTTGTGTTTAACTTAGTATTCTGTGCAACAACAGCAACTATTGTTTCTGGAGCAATGGCAGAAAGAACAAAATTCTTATCTTATTGTGTTTATTCAGGAGTTATTTCAGCGCTTATTTATCCGATTGAAGCACATTGGATTTGGGGTGGTGGATGGCTATCTCAACTAGGATTCCATGATTTTGCAGGATCATGTGCAATTCATATGGTTGGTGGAATTTCTGCTTTAATTGGTGCTAAGATGTTAGGACCACGTATTGGTAAATTTGATACAGATAAAAATGGTAAAGTCATTAAAGTAAACGCTATTCCTGGACATAACGTTACAGCTGGTGCCTTAGGAGTCTTTATTTTATGGCTTGGATGGTATGGATTTAATGGGGCTGCAGCTACAACTGTAGCACAACTTGGTTCAATCTTTGTAACAACAACAATTGCTCCGGCAATTGCTACAGTATCATGTTTGATTTTTACTTGGGTCAAATATGGTAAACCTGATGTTGGAATGTGTTTAAATGCTTCGCTTGCTGGTTTAGTAGCAATTACTGCTGGTTGTGATGTAACTGATGCTTTAGGTGCAATCATTATTGGTGCTATTGCTGGATTACTTGTTTGCTTTGGTGTTTGGTTTTTAGATTATAAATTACATATTGATGATCCTGTAGGTGCTGTTGCTGTTCATTGTTGTAATGGTATTTGGGGAACAATTGCTGTTGGATTGTTTGCAACAACTTCAGCTCCTGAAAGTACATTTACTGGTTTATTCTATGGTGGTGGTTTAGATTTATTAATCAAACAAATTACAGGTGTATTATCAGTAGGTATTTGGACAGTTATTACAATTACAATTACTTTCTATATTATTAAAAAGTTATTTGGTTTACGTGTATCTAAAAGAGAAGAAATTATTGGACTTGATTTAGAAGAACATGGATGTGAAGCGTATCCAGAATATATTAAAAAATAATTTTTTGAGAGTCATTAATTTGGCTCTTTTTTTGTTGTCAAAAGAATCAAAGTAGATTATACTTTTCATGGGTGAGGGAGTATATGAATAAAAGAATAGAACAATATTTTTATTTAGTTTTAGGTTCGATGTTATTATCAATTGGTATTTGGTTATTTGTTACACCGAATCAAATTAATTTTGGAGGCATGATTGGCTTAGCCCAATTAATAGATTATTTTATACATAAATTTATTTTCATACCAAAATCAGTTAATATTTTAGGAATTATCAATTTATCAATGAATATTCCATTGTTTATATTTGGTTATAAAATTATGAATAAAGAATTTTGTTTTAAAACAATTATATCCTTAATTGTTCAAACAATCTTATTATCAATTTTACCAGCGATTAAAGAACCAATAGTAGAAGATGCTTTATTAAATGTTGCTTTTGCTGCTATTATTTGTGGAATAGGGGTAGGACTTGCTCTTCGTAGTAGTGGTTGTTGTGGAGGTATTGATATTGCGACAGTTTGTTTAGTTAAGAAAAATCCTGATTTTAAAGCAGGACAACTTTCTATTATATTTAATGTTATTTTATTTGGAATATGTTTATTTATCTATGATATTAAAATTATCATGTATTCAATTGTCTTTGTCGCAATTCTTTATACAACGGCAGATAAGTTTCATTTACAAAATATTAATGTAGTGGTTTTGATATTTACAAAGAATAAAGAAATTAAAGAAGCAATTATGAAACAAATGGGTAGAGGAGTTACTTATTGGATGGGTAAAGGAGCTTATACTGAAACAGATCAAGAAATTCTTTATGTAGCTATCAATAAATATGAAATTCAACAACTTAATAAAATAGTTTCTTCATTAGATCCAAAAGCATTTGTCACTCTTGCGCAAGGACCAATGGTTCATGGAGGTTTTGAAAAAAGATTATAAAAAAAGGCATCAAAAAGATGCTTTTTTTGTATACGTAAAATCAAATAAAAAAATGGTGGTTCCGGGCGGAATCGAACCACCGACACGAGGATTTTCAGTCCTC
>CAVESC010000058.1:0-18733 GCA_963618275.1 Bacteroidaceae bacterium | reverse complement strand
CATGTAAAAGGATACGGGATTTCTTTTTATAAAAAATATTGTTATATAGTAAAAGCGTAGCTATGAGCTTTGGAATTTTCCAAAGCTTTTTTCTTGACTTTTTTTCTTTATAGGAATATTGTTAGTATGCTAATAGTTAGGATACTAACATAGGAGGTATTATGAAGACGCCATTTTATTTGATGTTGTTTAAAACACAACATGCTCAAAGTAAAAAAAATCGAGAAACGATGGATGAGTATCATTTATCACCAGGACAACCTAAGGTTTTAAGGTATTTAAATGCTCATCAGGACTGTAAATTAAAAGATATTGCGGATGAATGCGATATTGAAAGTGCTACTGTAAGTAAGATGATTGATAACTTAGAAAAGAAGGAAATGTTGACAAGAAAAATCAATCCTAAAAATAAAAGAGCTTATCAATTAAATATTACAAAGTATGGAAAAGAGTCTTTAAAGAAATGGAATGAACATTGTTTGGAAATTGAAAATATTTCTTTGAAAGATTTTAGTGATGAAGAAAAGAAACAATTTGAAGATTTTTTAAATCGTATGTATAAAAATCTGACAAATAAAGAATTATAGGGGGAGTTATTTTATGATTAAACGTTTAATACCATTTGCGAAAAAATATAAAAAAGCGTTTATTCTTGCGTTTTTATGTGTAGTAGGAGAAACAGTCTTTGAATTGGTTATTCCAGTATTGATGGCTAATATTATTGATATTGGTGTTGCTCAAAAAGATCAACATTATATTATTATGCAAGGTGTTTTAATGGCAATATGTGCTTTAATTGCCTTAGTACTAGGAATCCTTTATTCACGTTATGCGGCTGTTGCTGGACAAGGGGTTGGCTTTGAAATAAGAAAGACAGAATTTGAAAAAGTACAAAACTTTTCATTTTCAAATACAGATCATTTTTCAACCTCATCTTTAATTACACGACTTACCAGTGATGTAACCATTATTCAAAATGCTATTTGTAATGGTTTTAGACCACTTGTAAGAGCACCATTTATGTTTTCAATGGCTTTATTTTTATCAATTAAGATGAATGCCAAACTTGCTTTGATTTTTATTGTTGTTGCACCTATTTTAGGAATTGGTTTATTTTTTATTGTTAAAACAGTAGGACCATTATTCCGCTTTATGCAAAGTAATGTCGATGAAGTCAATACAGTCGTTCAAGAAAACTTAATTGCGATTCGTACAGTAAAAGCTTATGTTAAAGGTGATTATGAAAACGAAAAGTTTGAAAAAATCAATCAAGAACTTAGAAATCATAGTGAAAAAGCTTTTCGTTATTCAGTACTTAACATGCCTTTATTTCAATATATGATGTACACTACAATCGTTTGTATTCTTTTCTTTGGAAGTCAAATGATTTTTGCTGGTGAGATGAAAGTAGGACAACTTACTGGATTTTTAAGTTATGTCTTACAAATTCTAAATGCATTAATGATGATTTCAAATGTTTTCTTAATGTTGACACGTTCACTTGCTAGTTGTAAACGTATTGTAGATGTTTTAGATGAAGTGAATAATTTACATGATCCAATTGATCCAATAACTGAAATGAATCAAGGTGAAATTGAATTTAAAAATGTTTCATTTAAATATAAAGAAAGTGCTCAAGAAAATGTTTTAAGCAATATTAATTTACATATTGAACCAGGCTCTACAGTAGGTATCTTAGGAGGAACAGGTTCAGCTAAAACAAGTTTAGTTCAATTGATTGATCGTCTTTACGATGTAAGTGAGGGAGAAATTTTGATTGATGGACACAATGTCAAAGATTATTCCTTAGAATATTTAAGAGATCAAGTAGGAATGGTTTTACAAAAAAATACTTTATTTTCTGGAACAGTGAAAGAAAATCTTTTATGGGGTAATAAAGAAGCAAGTGATGAAGAAATCAAATGGGCTTGTAAACAAGCTTGTGTGGATGAATTTATAGAAAACTTTCCAGAAGGTTATGATACGTATCTAGAACAAGGTGGTGTCAATGTTTCTGGTGGACAAAAACAACGTTTATGTATTGCCCGTGCATTATTGAAACATCCTAAGATTCTTATTTTAGATGATTCAACAAGTGCAGTGGATACAGCTACTGAAGCAAGTATTAAAGAAGCTTTAGCTTCTTTAAAAGGAACAACGAAGATTATTATTGCTCAACGTATTTCATCATTACAACATGCTGATCAAATCATTATTTTAGATAATGGACATATTCATGCAATTGGAAATCATGAAGAATTATTAAAGAATGATGAAATTTATCAAGAAATCTATGATTCTCAATTGAAAGGAGTTGATTTATAATGGCTAGACAACTTACAAATGCGAAACCAAAAAATATGAAAAAGACACTTTCATCTTTTAAGAAATATATTGGTAATCATAAATATGCTTTTGTTTTTATTGGAATACTTGTTATTCTTTCAACTTCAATTAGTTTATGGGGAACATATCAAATCAAAACAGTCGTCAATCGTTATGTTTTAAAAAATGATTATCATGGACTTGTTTCATTTATTATTTTAATGGCTATTGTTTATTTTATAGGAGCTACTGCTACAGCTATTTATAAACAATTAATGGTACATACAGCTCAAAGTATTGTCCAAGAATTAAGAAATGATTTATTTGCGAAAATGCAAAAATTACCAATTTCTTATTTTGATGGGCACCCTCATGGAGAAATCATGAGTCGCTTTACCAACGATTTAGATACCATTCAAGATGCTTTAAATAACTGTTTTGATACATTGATTCAAAGCTTTATTATGATTGTTGGAACACTTATTTTAATCTTTGTCTTAAGTTGGAAATTATCACTGATTGTTTTTGCATGTATGATTTTAATGTATTTTTTAATTCAATACTTAAGTCAAAGAAGTAAAAAATATTTTAAGAAACAACAAAATGCCATGGGTTATTTAAATGGTTTTATTGAAGAAATGGTCGATGGAATCAAGGTTGTTAAAGTCTTTAACCATGAAAAAGAAAACTCAATTGAATTTGATCATCGAAATCAAGAACTTTATGATTCAGCAGTAGAAGCTTTAACTTATTCAGGAAGAACAATACCAACTGTTGTTTCTATTTCTTATTTCAATTATGCTCTTGTCGCAAGTATCGGTGGTTTATTTGCTATTAATGGTATTATGGATCTTGGAAGTTTATCATCTTACCTTGTTTTTGTAAGACAAACAGCAATGCCTATTAATCAATTTACACAACAATTAAACTTTATTCTTGCTGCGATGGCAGGTGCTGAAAGAATCTTTGATTTAATGAATGAAAGTGAAGAAGTTGATGAAGGAAAAGTAACATTAACACAAGTAGAAATCTTAGAAGATGGTTCAATGCAAGAAAGTAGTCATTATACAGGACATTGGGCTTGGAGACATCCAAGAGACAATGGTATTGAACTTGTTGAATTAAAAGGAGATGTTCGTTTCCATGATGTTGTTTTTGGTTACAATGAAACGCATCCAATTTTAAATGATATAAATCTATTCGCAAAACCGGGACAAAAGATTGCTTTTGTTGGAAGTACTGGAGCTGGAAAAACTACGATTATTAATTTAATCAATCGTTTTTATGATATTACGAAAGGTTCGATTACTTATGATGGTATTGATGTGAAACTTATAAAAAAAGATGATTTAAGAAAATCAATTTCTATTGTTTTACAAGATACTCATTTATTTACAGGAACAATTGCGGATAATATTCGTTATGGAAAACTTGATGCAAGTGATGAAGAAGTTATTGAAGCCGCTAAACTAGCTAATGCAGATGGTTTTATTAGAAGATTACCAAATGGTTATCAAACAATGCTTTCTAGTGATGGAACAAACCTATCACAAGGACAAAGACAACTCTTAGCAATTGCTAGAGCAGCTATTTGTAATCCACCTGTATTGATTTTAGATGAAGCAACAAGTTCGATTGATACCCGTACAGAAAAGTTGATTGAAAAAGGAATGGATCGTTTAATGGAAAATAGAACGGTTTTCGTAATTGCTCATCGTTTATCTACAGTTAGAAATTCTGATGCTATCATGGTTTTAGATCATGGACAAATTATTGAACGTGGTAGTCATGATGAATTACTTGAAAAGAAAGGTCGTTATTATCAATTATATACAGGACAATTTGAATTAGATTAAAAAAATTCTTACATCTTTTTTAATTTTTTGTTATAATGCTTTTGTAAAAATGATGTGTAGCTAAATGCGTAAGTCCAATCTGTTGGAGATTGGTACTTACGCATTTTTTTATGCAAAAAAGGAGGAAATGATGGAAAAAAATAAGATGGCCGTAGTGCCTTTAAAAAAATTATTTTGGAAAATGGGATTACCAATGATCATATCAATGGTTTTACAAGCTCTCTATAATGTTATAGATAGTATATTTGTAACGAATATGGGAAGTGATGGAGTTATTGCTAATCAAGCTTTAACTTTAGCTTTTCCTATTCAATTATTGATTATCGCTATTGGTGTAGGAACTGGTGTTGGTATTAATGCTTTATTATCTAAAAGTTTAGGTGAACAAAATAAGGATAAAGTTAATAAGATTGCCGGAACAGGAATCTTTTTAAGTATTTGTATTTATATTATTTTCTTGGCTTTTGGATTGTTTGGATCAGAAAGTTTTATAAGATTGTTTGCTGGAAGTAATCAAAAGGTTATTGAAATGGGAACAACTTATCTTAAAATTTGTTGTTGTTTTTCTTATGGTTCTATTGGCTTTACCGTCTATGAAAGATTTTTGCAATCAACAGGTAAAACACATTTTTCAACAATTGCTCAAATATCAGGAGCTTTTACAAATATTGTTTTAGATTATGTCTTTATTTACCCTATGAAAATGGGTGTTGCTGGGGCAGCTTTAGCAACAATTATTGGACAATTTGTTTCTTTATTTGTAGCAATGTATTTTCATTATTATAAAAATAAGGAAATTGATGGGAATATTTGTTATATCAAAGCAAATGCTTCTTTAATTAAAGGAATCTATATGATTGGTGCTTCTGCAGCATTGATGCAAGGTTTACTTGCAGTGATGATGGCAGGAATGAATGCTATATTAGGATTAGCTCAAGTTGATCCAGCTATTTTAATTGGTTCTTTTGGTATTTATTATAAGATTCAACAAATTGCTTTATTTTCAGCGTTTGGATTATCTAATACTATTATTTCTATTTTATCTTTTAATTATGGAATGAAAGATAGAAAAAGAATAGATGAATGTATTAAGTATGGTATTGTTGATACAGTTATTGTTTCTTTAATGATTACTTTATTATTTGAACTTCTTGCTCATCCATTATCACAATTATTTGGATTATCAGGAAGTACACAAGAAATGATTGATATTTGTAGTACAGCTTTACATATTGCAAGTCTTGGATTTGTATTTATGGGTATTTCTGTAGCAATTCAAGGTGTTTTACAATCTATTGGTTATGCTATTAGACCTTTAATTATTGCTTTACTTCGTTTAGTTATTTTTGTATTTCCAATAGCCTACTTCTTTACTTTAACCGAAAATGTAACAACACTTGTTTGGTGGACATTTCCAATTTCTGAATTGTTAACAGTCATTATTTCACTTATTATCTTAAAAAAATCATATAATGAAAGAATAAGTCCTGTTAAAAATGAAAGTATAACAAATAATTTAGTAATTGCTATTTCAAGAGAACATGGTACAAATGGAAAAGAAATTGCGAGACAAGTTGCTAAAGAATTAAATATTGAATTTTATGATAAAGAAAGAATCAAAGAATTTGCTCTTGAACATGGTTTTGTAAGTAATAAAGAAAGTGAAGATTATATTTATAGTCAATTTTTATCATTAGACATCAATAAAAATTCAATCATTCTTTTATCAAATGTTATTAAAGAAATTGCTAAAAAAGGAAATTGTGTTATTGTTGGAAGAGCTGCAGATTATATCTTAAGAGAAGATGAACAATTAGTAAGAATCTTCTTATATGCTCCTTTAGAATATCGTCTAAATAAAGTAATGGAAATTTATCATGATAGTCATGAGGATGCTCTTCAATATATTCATAAATCAGATCATTCTAGAAAAAGTTACTATGAAGTTATTTCTAATAAAACATGGGGTGATAAATCAAACTATGATTTATGTTTAGATTGTAAATTAGGAAATGAAACAATCAAAGATATTATTTGTAACTATGTTAAATCTTTAAATAAATAAAGAAGTCTTTCAAAAAGTCGGTCTATCTCAAACCCTATATGTAGCAACACCTTCAGAAGATTTACATATATAAAAACAGTTAAAAATAAGGCAAAATAGGTATAAAATCATAAAAAAACTCGGTCTGTCTCAAAGAAAAATGATAGAAAATAAAAATGGCTTAAAATCAATGCTTTTAGCCAATGACAAAAAAGAGATAGACCGACTTTTTTAAAGCAAATATTTTACAAATTAGTAATGATTATTAATTAACAAAGATAAATTTGTATAAGGCCTAAAAATATGCTAGAATTATTTAGGAAGTTAGTAGTTTAAGTACCATACCTATAAGGAATTGACACAATTTCACTAAGCCTCTTACGGTGTACTTTCTTTGCTGGTTTAAGTACCATACCTATAAGGAATTGACACGAGCCATGACTATCTGTCATCTATCTTCATCTATCGTTTAAGTACCATACCTATGAGGAATTGACACATTTCAGCCATGTGCCGAAAGATTGTACGAAGTAGAAGTGCCCAGTTTAAGTACCATACTTATAAGGAATTGACACTCATTTCGAGTACCTCCTAATGTATGTTTTTGTTTTATTTAAGTACCATGCCTATAAGGAGTTAATAGTAATAATAAAAAGAAGTCTTTCAAAAAATGAAAAGACTTCTTTTCTTTTAAAGATATTCTATATAATGTCTTTTACATAGGGAGGGCTTATATGAGTAAATTAAGAGATCATTATTTATTTCATGCAGGTATTTCATGCTTTTTTTATTTAGGGTATGGTGCCTTTACAGTTGTTTTATCAATGTATTGTCAAGATATAGGAATGTCAGCTTCACAAATTGCTTACATTGTATCCTTTGCACCACTTTTATCTATTGCGACACAACCATTTTTTGGATATTTAGCAGATAAGTGGCAATCACCAAGAAAAGTATCTATTTTATTATCATTTGCGAATATTGTTTGTATGTTCATTTTTGCAATTAGTCGTAATTTTTGGATTTTACTTTTATCATCAGGTCTAGCAGTATCTTTTATGAATGCTGTTACACCTTTAACAGATCGTATTGGTGTTTCTTCACCTTATCAATTTGGTAAGATTCGTTTATGGGGATCTGTAGGTTATGCTATCATGGCACAAGTCAGTGGTCTTTTATATCAATATATTTCACCATTTGCCAATTTCATGGCTGGTATTTTAGGAACATTGATTACCATTATTTGTATTTATATGGTTTCTGATCCTAAACTTTCTAAAGTTCCTGAAAAAGAAGAAAATAAATTATCAACAGTTGTTGTTATGAAAGAGCTTGTTCATAATATACCCTTTATGCTCTTTCTAGTGATTTCATTTTTCTTTTGGGGAGCATGTTCTACAAACTTTAACTATTTATCATTATTTATTAAATCTCAAGGTGGAACAGCTTCACAAGTAGGAACTTATCAATTATTTGCAACCCTCTTTGAAATTCCGATGATTCTAGCAACAGATTATATCATTAAAAAAATACCTTATCGTTATATCATGATGTTTGCTATCATTATGTCTATGATCAACTTTTCATGGTATGCAACTTTACCATCTGTTAATATGATTATTTATGTTTTTGTATTTAAAGGTTTTTCTACTGTACTCTTTACGATGATTACTGTAAGATTAGTAATGGTTTTAGTAAAAGAAGAATATGTCTCTACAGCCTATGGAATCCAAGCAATGCTTGGTAAAGGTGTAGGTGCAATGCTTTTCCAATTAATTGGAGGTAGAATTATTGATTCAATAGGAATGAGTGGTTTCTATTTATTCTTATTTGCAGGAATTACGATTGCTTTTGTAGTGACACTTTTCTTTAGAATGCCTAAGAAAGTGAGAGTGTAGTATGTTAGAATTAAATGCAGTTATCTTTGATATGGATGGTTTAATGATTGATACAGAACCTGTAGGAAAGATGTTAGTAAAGACATCTCATGAAAAGTTTGGTTATGAAATTACTGAAGATATGTTTTATCATTTGGTTGGTACAAATGATAAAACATCAAAAGCTTATTATCATAGTGTTTTTGGTGAAGATTATCCTTATCAAAAAATCAAAGATTATCGAGATCAATTAAGAAAAGAATATTTTGATAGTCATCCTTTAGAAGTAAAAAAAGGTTTATATGATTTATTAGAAGATTTAAAAAAGAAAAATATTAAAATGGCTGTTGCTTCTTCAACACGTTATGAACGTGTTTTATCTAATTTAAAGAGTATTAAAGTTGATCATTATTTTGATGCAATTATTGGTGGTGACCAAATCCAACATGGGAAACCAGCACCAAATATCTTTTTGAAAGCAGTCGAGTTATTAGGTGTCAATAAAGAAGATGCCCTTGTTTTAGAAGATAGTAAAAATGGAATTTTAGCAGCTCATGCGGGAAATATTCCTGTAATCTGTATTCCAGATCTTATACATCATTCAAAAGATATTCTTGATTTAACAGTAGGATGTTATGATTCTCTTGATCAATTAATAGATATTATTGTTAAAAAAGATGACAAAGCATAATATAGAACCCGTTTATAATCAAGATTCTAGGATTCTTATTCTAGGATCTTTTCCATCTGTAAAATCAAGAGAAGCCAAGTTTTTTTATCATCATCCTCAAAATCGTTTTTGGAAAGTTTTAGCTGCTTTATTTCAAGAAGAAGTTCCACAAACAATTGAAGAAAAGAAAACTTTTTTACTTAGAAATCATATTGCTTTATGGGATGTTATTGAAAGCTGTGAAATTAAAGGATCAAGTGATGCGAGTATTACGAATGTCAAAGTGAATGATTTAGATTTAATTATTAAAAATTATCCTATTGAAAAAATCATTACTAATGGCAAAGCTGCCGATCGCTATTATCATCAATATTTTGATTATGATTTACCCGTTATTCAATTACCTTCAACTTCACCAGCTAATGCCATGTATTCACTTGAGAAATTAATTGAGAAATGGAAGGTGATTTTATGGAAAGAGATTTAACACAAGGAAAGATAGGAAAATCTATTTTATTATTTTCTATTCCGATGATTTTAGGAAATTTATTACAACAATTTTATAATATAGTTGATACTTATATTGTAGGAAAATATATTGGCAGTAATGCATTAGCAGCGGTTGGTTCAAGTTATACGTTAATGACATTTCTAACTTCTATTATTATTGGTTTATGTATGGGAAGTGGTATTTTATTTTCAATGTATTTTGGAGCTAAAAAATATGAAAAGATGAAAATATCTTTTTTTGTTTCTTTTGTTTCTATTGGAATACTTTCAGTTGTTTTAGAAATGATTTGTTTTCTATTATTAAATCATATTTTAGTTTGGTTACAAATTCCGCAAGTGATTTATAATCAAACAGCTAAATATCTTCAAATTATTTTTATCGGTATTATTTTTACTTTTATTTATAATTATTTTGCAGCTATGTTACGTGCCTTAGGTAATTCAAAGATACCACTTATCTTTTTGGGAATTGCAACGATTGTTAATGTTGTTTTAGATATTGTCTTTGTTTTATATGTTCATTTAGGAGTTGCAGGAGCAGCATATGCGACAATTATTTCCCAGGCAATCAGTGCATTTGGACTTGCATTATATGTATTACTATTAAAAAAAGAAATATTACCACAAAGAAAACATTATATTTTTGATCAACATATATTTAAAAAATTAAAAGATTATTCTTTAATGACTTGTTTACAACAAGGAATTATGAATTTTGGTATTTTAATGATCCAAGGTCTTGTTAATAGTTTTGGTATTGCTGTTATGTCTGCTTTTAGTGCGGCTGTTAAAATTGACAGTTTTGCTTATATGCCCGTACAAGATTTTGGTAATGCATTTTCAACTTTTGTGGCTCAAAATAAAGGAGCAAATGAGGAAAAAAGAATACAAGATGGTCTTAAAATAGCTTCGTTAATGGCTTTAGTATTTTGTATTTTTATTTCACTTGGCGTTTGCATTTTTTCAAAAGAGTTGATGATGTTATTTGTTTCTAAAATGAATATTATTAAAATTGGAATGACTTACTTAAGAGTTGAAGGTTCTTTTTATATTGGTATTGGATGTTTATTTTTATTGTATGGCTATTATCGTGGTGTTGGAAAGATGAAGATGTCCTTGATTTTAACAATTGTTTCACTTGGAACAAGAGTTATTCTTGCTTATTTGTTGGCACCATTATTTGGTGTAGAAATGATTTGGTGGGCAATTGTTATTGGGTGGATTTTAGCTGATACAATTGGAATTGTTTATGGAATAAAAGTGGAAAAATGGTATTGAAAGAGGTATGTTATGAAAAATAACGAAAAAAAAGAAAGAAAAATGATAGTATCCTTTAATTTAAATAAATCAACTTCATTACATATACCAAAAGTAGGAAATTATAGAATTGAAACGAATATTAATAATAATGAAAAAAATAGTTATGATATTTTAAAATTTTATGAAAGAGATAGTGGAAAAGCAAAAATAGTAGAAAGATTTACAAATAATAATAATCAAATATTATTTAATGCTGAAGATATGGTTTTAAATTACGATTATACATTTGTTGTAGATACTAATTATAAATGTATAAATGGTATAAAGAAATGCGTGGGTGCAATTGGTTGTTTATTTTATGATGATCAAAAAAATAGATTTGGTCTACAAAAACTTTCTCACTATTATTTTGAATTAAACGATTTAGAGATTAATCCTGAATGTATAACGTGGGCTAAATTAATCAATGAAATTAATCAGTCAGATATAGCAGGTTATAAAATTCTTCTTGTTGTAGATTCTGATTTAGGAAATTATACAAAATATAATCAAGGGAAAGAAATGTACAATGGTGTGAAGTTATCAAAAAATATGAAAATAGCATATGCAAGTGCAGACAAAAAAGATGATCTTTTTAATCTTGCAATTGCCCAATGTGATCGAGGTGCTAAAAACTTATTAGAAAAGTACATTAAGATGTAAAAAATACTGCATTTGCAGTATTTTTTATTAGCTATTTTGACTAGACAAGAGTATAATTAATTATTATAAATATGTGTCTGCTTGTATTCTTGATGAGATATGTGAGCGCTCACAAGAAAGGAGGTAGCTATGAAATATATACAAAGATTAGGGAAATCACTCATGCTACCTGTTTCGATTATGCCAATAGCAGCACTTCTTAAAGGTATCGGGTATTGGATAGATCCAACAGGGTGGGGTACTCATAATGCGGTTGCTGCACTATTAATTGCTTCTGGTGGAGCTATCATTGATAATTTACCGATTTTATTTGCAATAGCTGTCGCCATGGAAATGTCAAAAAAAAGGGATACAACAATTGCTTTGAGTGCGCTTGCTTGTTATATGATCATGACCACACTTTTATCTACGAAATGTGTTGCTTTAATGTTACAGATTCCAGAATATGCTGTGGATTTGGCTTTTTATAATTCGCAAAGTGCTTTTATTGGAATATTGATAGGACTTATTGTTGCAATTTCTTTTCAAAAGTTTGATCAAAAGAGATTACCACAGTTTCTAGCTTTTTTTGATGGGAAAAGGTTTGCTTCTATTGTTTCCATAGGAACAACCTTGATTGTCTCTTTGATTTTTCTTTATATTTGGCCAACGTGCTATCATTTCTTTATTTATTTTGGAAGAGAAATATCAAAATTAGGTCCATGGAGCGCAGCTATTTATGGTGTTTTAAATCGTTTATTGATTCCTACTGGATTACATCATGCCCTCAATTCTGTATTTTGGTTTGATGTTGCAGGAATTAATGATATTGGTAAGTTTTGGGGTACCATTTCAGGTGGTGTTAAAGGTGTAACAGGAATGTATCAAGCGGGATTTTTCCCAGTGATGATGTTTGGACTCCCAGGAGCTGCACTTGCGATGTATCGTTGTGCTAAAGATGAAAATAAGAAAAAAATAGGTGCTATTTTATTTTCAGCAGCGTTAGCTTCATTTTTTACGGGCGTTACTGAACCTCTTGAGTTTGCATTTATGTTTGTTGCACCGACACTTTATTTAGTACATGCTTTACTTACAGGATTAATGCTTTTTATTGCAGCAAGTTTTAAATGGATAGCAGGATTTGGTTTTTCTGCAGGACTTATAGATTATATCTTAAGTTTTAAATCACCATTTGCAAATAATATTTTATTTTTAATTCCTTTGGGAATTATTTGTGGTGTTATTTATTATAGTGTTTTTAGAATACTGATTTTAAAATATAATATTTTAACTCCTGGAAGGGAAGATAATTCTTGTAAAGAAAAAGAAGAAGTTGTTCAAAATGATTTTGATGAAATTGCTATTGAATTATTTGAAGCGTTAGGTGGTAAAAAGAATATTATAAGTGTTGATCATTGTATCACACGTTTACATGTAGAAGTTAAAGATATCTCAATAATAGATAAACAGGCTCTATCAAAGATGAATTTCTCTCATATTGTTGAAGCAGGAGAGCATGAAATACAAATCATTGTAGGAACTGAAGTTCAATTTATTGCTGAAATATTAAATGAAATATTAATGTAGGAGAAATGAAATTGAAGATTATAAAAATATTTAATAATAATAGTATTGCTGCTTTATCTGATGAGCTAGGGGATATTATTTTAACAGGATCAGGAATCGGCTTTCAAAAAAAGATAGGTGATTTAGTTGATGAATCACGCATTGAAAAAACGTATATCTTTAAAGAAAAAGGTGAAAAGCGTATACGTAGAGGAATCAATGATATAGAACCGATTTATTATGAAATTACTAGTTTATTAGTAAGTAAGGCAACCGAAGAATTAGAAACCCAATTTTATGGGGAAATCTTTCTAGCAATTAGTGATCATATTGCTTTTGCTATTAAACGAAAGAAAGAAAATATTGATTTACCTAATGTTGTTTTATCTGAAACGAAAGCTTTATATAAAAAAGAATATCAGCTAGGTTTATGGATTATTAATGTTATAAAAGAAAAAATAGGAATACAATTAGAGGAAGCTGAAGCGGGATATATAGCTTTACATTTAGTTAATTTTTCTACTAAAAACAATTCACAAAATACTTCTAAAATTGTTAATTTTGTAAAAGATGTTTTTGATGTCATTGAAAAAACGATGCATATTAAATTAGAATTAGATTCAATAGACTATGCAAGACTATCTACACATCTTAAGTTTTTAGCTGAAAGAGTTTTTCGTAATGATGTAGAAAATACCATTGACACAACGGAGAATATTAGAGATATGTTAAAAGAGAATATTCGTTTATCTTTGTGCATTAATCGTATAAAAAAATTAATTTATGAAAAGTATCATTATACATTGACGCCAGATGAGCAAACATACTTATGTATACATATTAAAAAGAATTGTCATATTTAATGTAAGCGCTTGACAAAAATTACTGATTTTTGTTATTGTATAGACAAGGATTGTTACTTTAAGTAGGCAAGACCAAATATATTGACGACATTTATTGGATGTTGTTTTTATGTTTGGTCTTTTCTTTTTAAAGACGGAAGGGAATAAGAAGATGAAATTAAAAAAGAAAAGTGTTGCAGCTGTATTAACACTATCGATGTCAATGGGTTCAGTGTTATCGGTGGTACCAGTTTTTGCAGAAGATGCTCAACAAAACTTAGCATTAAACAAAACGGCTTATGTTTCAGCTGAATATGGAACAATGCCAAGAAAAAATTTAACTGACGGTGATGAAAAAACACGTTGGTCAACAGAAAGTGAGCCAACTCAATGGGCTTACGTAGATTTAGGTCAAGAATATGAAATGAATAAATTCCAAATGTTCTGGGAAAATGAAAATATATATGCTTCAGCCTATAATATTTACGTTTCTAATGATCCTAATTCTTGGGGTGAACCAGTTCTTTCAAGAACAGATAATAAAAATGTTGTTAGTGAAGAGTTGTTAGGAAGTAAAATTAGTGGTCGATATGTTAAATTAGAAGTTGTAGAAATGAAAGGTTATCCTAATGTTTCTTGTTATGAATTTAAAATCTTTAATACAGATGAAAAAGTACAAGATCCAAATGAAAACGTTGCATTAAAGAAAACAGCAGTAGCAAGTTCTCAAGAAGCTGCGAGCGTTAAAGCTGCTAATGCAGTAGATGGTGATACATCATCACGTAGTTCTCGTTGGGGTAGTGATATTGGAAATGGTCCTGATTGGATCTATGTTGATTTAGGTGAAAGAATGAATGTCAATACTGTTAAGGTATTCTGGGAAACACGTAAAGCAACAGCTTATAAGATTCAAATTGCCGATACTGAATCAACTCCTCAAGAAAGTGATTGGCAAACAGTTAAAGAATTTACAGATCGTCCTAAATCTTTAACAGAAAAAATTGTTTTAGATCAAATTTATAAAGCAAGATATGTGCGTTTGTATGTTGATTCACATACTTCTGAAGATCCAGATGGTGGTATTGCTTGGAATACAATTTCTATTTATGAATTAGAAGTTTATGGTGGAAATCCGGATGAAAAAATGTCAATGAGTGATGTTTTAAATGAAATTCAAGTAGAAACTCCTCAAGTTGGAGATAAAAAGTTAAAAGTAACTCTACCAGAGGTTGAAGGTTATACAGTTGAATATAATGGTACTGACTTTGAACAAGTTATTGATGAAGATTTAACAATTTATCAACCAATTTCTGATAAAGATGTTAAAGTATCATTTAAAATTACAGATAATGATACAAATGATTATAAATTCAAAGAAATTGCTGTTACTGTTCCAGGTAGTCAAAAAAATGATGAAAATGCGAATAAAGCACCTAATGTTTTACCAGAATTAGCTGAATGGAATGGTGGACATGGAAATTATACAGTTTCTAAAGGAGCAAGAATTGTTTATAAAGATAGTTCACTTCAAAAAACAGCAGAAGCACTTGCTAATGATTATGAAGATATTACTGGAAAAAGTATTGCTGTTGTAAAAGGTGAAAGTAAAGCAGGAGATATTACTTTAGCTCTTACAAAAGATAAATCATTAGGTTTACAAGATGAAGGATATTTAATGGATATTGATGATTCAATCAATATTAAAGCAGAAACGACAACAGGAGCTTATTGGGCAACGAGAACAATTCTACAAAGTTTAAAATTATCAGGAAATGTTCCTTGTGGTACAACAAGAGATTATCCACTTTATAAAGTAAGAAGTTTTATTTTAGATGTAGGACGTAAAACATTTACAATGGATTATTTGAAACAAATTGTTAAACAAATGTCATGGTATAAAATGAATGATTTCCAAGTACATTTAAATGATAACTTAATTCCAATTGAAAGTTTAAAAGACCCTATGACTGGTTATTCAGCATTTAGATTGGAATCTGATGTTAAAAAAGGTGGAAACAATGGTTTAAATCAACAAGATTTAACAAGTACAGATTTATTCTATACAAAAGAAGAATTTAAAAACTTTATTAAAGATTCAAGAGATTATGGTGTAGGTATTGTTCCTGAAATCGATACACCAGCTCACTCATTAGCACTTACTAAAGTAAGACCTGATTTAAGACATGGAACAAATGGGCGTGAAAATGACCATTTAGCTTTAAGAGATAAATATGATGAATCATTAGAATTTGTACAAAGTATTTTTGATGAATATATGAAAACAAGTGATCCTGTTTTCGATGAACAAACAACAGTTCATGTTGGTGCAGATGAATATAATGCAGATAAAGAAGCTTATCGTCGATTCTCAGATGATATGTTGAAATATGTACAAGATTCAGGAAGAACAGCACGTATTTGGGGAAGTTTAACTCAATGTTCTGGTAAAACACCAGTTAGAAGTAAAGATGTGCAAATGAACTTATGGAACTTTGGTTATGCGAACATGGATCAAATGTATGAACAAGGTTATGATTTAATTAACTGTAATGATGGACATTATTATATTGTTCCTAATGCTGGATATTACTATGATTATTTAAATAACAATATTTTATATAATCAAGCAATCAACTCAATTAGTGGTGTAACAATTCCTGCAGGTGATGAACAAATGCTAGGTGGAGCTATTGCTGTATGGAACGATATGACAGACTACTTAGAAAATGGTATTAGTGAATATGATGTTTATGATCGTTTACAAAATGCGATTCCATTATTTGGTGCTAAGCTATGGGGTAAAGGTGAAAAAACATTAGATCAAGCAAATAGTTTAAGAACAACATTAGGTGATGCTCCAGGTACAAACTTTGGTTATGAAACAGCTAAAGATGAAAATGGTGTGATTGCTCATTATGATTTAGATAATCTTGATCAATTAAAAGATCATGAAAATGTTGAACTTGCTTCATTAGATAGTCATGATGCATTACACTTATTAGGAGATACAAGTTATGCAACAACTTCATTTGAAACAGCTGGTTTAAATAATGATTTACGTGTAAAAGTTAAACGTGAATCTTCAAGTGAAGAAGAACAAATTTTATTTGAAAGTAATTATGGTTCAATTAAAGCTGTTCAAAAAGAAACAGGAAAAGTTGGATTAAGTAGAGAAAATCATGATTATTCATTTAATTATGAATTACCAGTAAATCAATGGGTTGAATTAGAATTCAAAAATAGAAAAGAAGTTATTGATTTATATGTCAATGGTCAACTTGTAGATACTCTTGGAGATGATGAACAAGTAAGCGGAAGACCATTAAAAGCAACAATGATGATTCCTTTTGAAAGAATTGGAAGTAAAGAACATGCCTTTAAAGGATATGTTGATGATATTCGTTTAGGTTCCCAAAAATCATTTGCTTCAACAATGGAATTAGATTATTTAGTAACAAGTGCAAGTCATATTGCAGATGAATCACAAAATAAACAATTACAAGAAAAATTAAAAGAAGCAAAAGCAATTTTAAAAGAATATGATCCAAATGAACAAACAATTACATCTCTTACAAATGAAATCAAAGAATTAGTAAATAGCATTGATTACAAAAAAGCAAATTATACAAGAGTAGATTATTATTTAAATTCTATTCCAGAAGATCTATCTATCTATACAGAAGATTCTGTTAAAAACTTACAATTTGTTATTGATATGATTCAAAGAGATTTACCAAAATCAATGCAAGAAACAGTAGATCAATATGAAGTAGAACTTACAAAAGCTCTTGCAAAATTACAATTAAAATCACAAGTTAATGTTAATTATATTGATAACAGTAAGCTTACTGCTACTGCTTCATCATATCAACATGATGGTTCAGATCCTAAAAATGTTTTAGATGATAACCCATCTACAATGTGGCATAGTGATTGGAATTTATCAACACCTCATTGGATTGCTTTTGAAAATAAAGAAGAAATGAGCGTTAATGGATTAACATATGTACCACGTCAAACTGGTAAAAATGGAAATGTTACAAAATATCGTATTGAAATAAGTGATGATGGTGTTAATTGGCAAACAGTTAAAGAAGGTAACTTATCAAGTGATTCATCTACAAAAGTAATTGAATTTGATACAGTAAAAACAAAATATCTTCGCTTGTACTATGTAGAAGCTGTTAATAATAACGGAAGTGCTGCTGAAATCAAATTACATCGTGCAGATGTACCAGCAGATGTTGATGGTTTAAAAGAAATTATTACTAAAGCAAAAGCAATTGATGATATTGGATATTTATCTTCATCATGGAATCATTTACAAGATATGATTAAAACTGCAGAAGATTTAGTTAATGCAGAAGCTCCTGATGCTAATGAAATTGAAATCATGAAACGTCAATTAACAGATGCAATGGTAAAACTTGTATTATCTGTTGATAATGAACAATTAAAATCTTTAATCAATGATTTATCAAATCTTGAACAAAATGATTATACAAAAGATTCATGGAAACAATTGCAAGATGTACTTAAAGAAGCACAAGATGTTGTAAGTAATCATGATGCTACAAAAGATGAAATCAATGATATGTATCAAAAATTATTAGATGCTTATGATGGACTTGTTGCACTTAATGATAAATCTGGTTTAACTGATTTGATTAGTAAAGCTGATCAACTTCAAGAAAAAGATTATACAAAAGAATCTTGGAGACAAATGGTAGAAGCATTGTCTAAAGCAAAAGAAGTATCTGCTAAAGAAGATGCGACAAAAGACGAAATTAATGAAGCTATTTCTAATCTTGAAAAAGCTATGAATAATCTTAAAAAAGTAGATTCATCTACTAAAGATGATAATACTTCAAAAGGTGATCAAGTCATTACTTCTACTGATAAAAATGATAAGAAACCAAATCAATCTTCAACTGCTAAAACAGGTGATGAAACAAATATTATTATGTTTGTATTAATGGCTATCATGTCATGGTTAGGTATCAAAAAGGTTAAAAAAGAAGAATTATAATAGTAAATACCACTACAATTGTAAGCGTCAAATATAAGCTCGGTTATTAAAAAAACAGAATGAACAGGGTTTA
>CAVESC010000057.1:0-18925 GCA_963618275.1 Bacteroidaceae bacterium | reverse complement strand
CATAACCATACTTTTCTTTAAGTTGATTTCCTCCCCAAATCATTTCTTTAAATACAGGTTCTACCCATAAAATATGTCCCATTTTTACTTTCCTCCATTTATTAATTTTAAAACTTTTGTTATTTCATTTTCACTATAGACTGCAATACCATTTTCTTTTAACATTTGTACAAAAATGCCATTACCTTCAACAAGTTGATGTGAAAAAGTTCCATCATAAACAAAATCTTTCCCACAACTTGGACTTTTTGCTTTTAAAACAGCTATTTTAATTCCTTTTTCTAAACATCTATCTAAAGCTATCTTTGCTCCTAATGTATATTCTTTTGTACGGTCAATCCCATTTTGATCAACTACCTTTTCTCCAACAATTTCACAAGGTGTTCTAGGAATTGGTAAACCACCTAGTACTTCTGGACAAAGTGGTAAAACCAATCCTTGATCATAGAGTTCTTTGATTTCCCTACAAAGATTATTCTTACCAGCATACGTACAATTTTCACCAATTAAGCATCTTGATACAGCAATCATTTTAAAAGTTCCTTAATATCACTTGGTTTAGCAACCGTATAAGTTGCTCCAGCTTGAACGAGTTCTTCTTTTCCTCTAAAGCCCCATTCACATCCTACAGATTTGATTTTAGCGTTAATCGCTGTTTCAATATCTACATTACTATCACCAATCATTAATGTTTCATTTTTATTACTTTCCATTAATTGCATTGCAAGTTGTACAAGACAAGGATGTGGCTTTTTAGGTTGATAAACTGTATTTCCAAAAACGTACATAAATTTATTTGGAAATAAATGATTAACAATTGTTACTGCATTTACTTTTGGTTTATTGGTTACAACTGCTAATTTATATCCTTGATGATAAAGTTCATCAATTAATTCTTCCATTCCTTGATAAGGTTTTGTATGTTTTAAACAATTCTCTTTATAAATTTCATCAAAACGTGCACGATATTTTCTCACATCTTTTTTATACTCTTCAGGCAATGCCCTCTCTATTAATTTATCAACACCATTTCCTACAAATTGTTTATATGTATCTAAATCATAGGTAGGAAAATGATTTTCTTCCATTAAAATATTTGTAGATAAAGCTAAATCTTCTATCGAATCTACAAGTGTTCCATCTAAATCAAAAATCAACGTATTATACATAGACTTCCCCTTTCACTTTATTTAGATTATAGCACAACTTCTATTTATTGTTTATTGGTTTTTGATATGTTAGAATAGTTCTTGAGGTGAAATTATGAAACAACAACAAAAAGATGTTTTCATGACATTGTTAACAGGTTTAGGTGCAGCATTAGGAATCATTACATATTTTTTATGTACTTTCCTTTTCCATAAATATGAAACAATTGGTGCTTTATCTATCTTTGGTTTAGCTATGATTTTTAGAGTAATTGGTTATTTTTTTGAT
Organism: Bacteroidaceae bacterium; assembly: GCA_963618275.1. Taxonomy (GTDB): domain Bacteria; phylum Bacillota_I; class Bacilli_A; order Erysipelotrichales; family Coprobacillaceae; genus Faecalibacillus. The sequence continues at coordinate 17,488 of CAVESC010000057.1, read as the reverse complement.
AAAATGCTTGCTAAAAAGTAGATTCATACGAATCTACTTTTCTTTTGTATAAATAATTTGACATCCTGCTTTTTCTAGCTTTTCTCGATAAGTATCGGGTAACCAATCAACAACAATAATATCAATATCTTGAAAATCTAATGCTTTATAAGAACTTTTTTTATTAAATTTACTATGATCTACAACTAAACAAACTTTTTGACTACGACTTGCTACTTTTCTTTTAATCGCAGCATCTTCAAATTCTTCAACATAGATACCATCTTCCATGATGGCAGCGGCTGCAACATAAGCTAAATCAAAATAAATTTGATCCAATGTATTTAAAGTTTGACTGCCGTACATATAACGATTCTTTTTAAAATAAGTTCCACCAATCATCTGACATAAACAATGATTTGATAATATTTCAATATTATCTAAAGAATGGCTATAAGCTTCTATATTACCTTCTACATATTGACATAAAGCTGCAACCGTTGTTGAAGTATCAAAAAAGATCACTTTATTATTTTCAATCAAAGAAACAGCTGTTTTTCCAATTTCATTTTTTATCTCTTCATTTTCTTGCTTTCTTGTTTGATAATTTCCAATTTGATGTACATCATTTAACGTAATACCACCATGTGTTCTAACTGCCAAATTTTCACTTACAAGACGAACAATATCTCTTCTAGCTGTATCTCTAGAAATATGAAACTGATCCATAATTTCTTGATTTGTCATTGTCTTTTTATCTTTTAATATTTCTAAAATTTTATAAATTCTTTCTTCCTGATACACCTTATTCACCTACTAAATTATCTAATGCATAAACAATTCCATCTTCATCATTAGAAAGCGTATGTGTTGGAATAATTTCTAAAACCCCTTGCGCACCATTAGCCATCGCAAAACCTTTTCCTGTTAAAAGAAGCATATCTAAATCATTATAGTTATCTCCAAAAGAAACAGTTTGATGAAGACCTATTTTCATTTTATCACATAAAAACTGAATTGCACTTGATTTTGATACCGATTCATCCATAATTTCTAAATAAGTATCTTTAGATTTATAAATCTTTAAACCACTAAATTTTTCCTTTAAGCTCACTTCCAAACAATCAACAACTTTTGCATCAGCAATCACTAATAATTTATGAACCTTTTTAACTCCTTCTAAATCTAATTTTTCAGGTTTCAAACCTGTAATATAAATTTCTTCAACAATTCCTTCATCAATTTCATCAACCATCCATCTATCTTCTACATAAAAACTCACAGGTATTTGATAATAGTATTTAATATATTCATAAAGTCTTTTAGCCATTTCTACCGAAAATCCTTTTGAGTAAATGACTTCTTGATTTTCATCTAAAATCAAACCTCCACTATAACTTACCATTGGTGCTTTTATTTGTAATTCATCTAAAAAATAATGCATTCCTTTAGGCATTCTTGCTGATACAAGTACAAAAGGAATATTATTTGCATAGAGTTCTCTTACTTTCTTTTTTGTTTTTTCACTTATTTGATGTTTTGAATTTAATAGTGTACCATCAATATCACTAAATACGCATTTATAAGCCATATTTCTCACCTCTTGCTTATATTATACGTATGTTTAAGTATATGTCAACGTATAAACTTATAAATACTTAGTAATATAAGCGTTTATAAGTAAAAAAAGTAGGTTTTCCTACTTTCTTCTATATCTTTATTGACGTCTTCTTTTACGTCGACGTTTAATCATGATTTTTCTTACTATTAATAAAATAATAATACCAACAACAAGAACCTCTATACATGGTAAAACAGTATGTTCTATTTTTCTCATTGTTACAACAAAATGGCTTTCACTGACTGCTTGATTTGTAACTAATGAAACTGTTTCTAATTTTGTTTTTTTATAAAAAACATCCATCATACCAGCATTTTGATTTTTCTTAACTGGAGCTGTAAGATTTTTTAAATGAAATTTATATTGTAAATCAGCAGGATTATAATTTTTAGGTAATACCGCCTCTACTTTTTTTTCAGTAATGACATCTACTTTACCAGTTTGTCCTTTTTTGATTTCTACCGTATTCATCTTTATTCCTTTTTTTAGAACATCTGTTACTGCATAGTTTGCATCAATATAATGTCCTAAAGTAAGTGTATCATTGACAGTACAATGATTATAACCCTCACTATTTTTGGAAAAACCAACAACACTAATATAATGGTGATTATTAATGTTTAACAAACTAGATAAAGTACTTTGTGCTTTACTTGTATAACCACTTTTACAACCTTCTATCATTGATGTATCAATATGGTCTTTTTTACTACTGTAAATAACTTTTTTGACCCATTGATGTAAACCATCACTTGAAGTATATTGATATCTATTAAATACTTCCACAAACTTTTTATTTTTTAAAGCATATTGTGTTATTTTAGCCATGTCATAGGCTGTTGTATAGTGATCATCATCATGAATTCCTGTCGTATTAACAAAATGGGAATCTTTTAAACCTAATTTTTTAACAAGTTGATTCATTTTATTAACAAACTTTTCTTGACTTCCACAGGTATTATTAGCAAGCGCACGGCAAGCATCTGCTCCTGAAGGTAACATTGCTCCCATTAACATATCTCTATATGTCACAACTTCCCCAACTGTAAAATTAGCAGCTGTAGCTCCTGTTTCCCATACAGTATCAATATCACTTTGAGTAATTGTTGCTGTTTTATCTAAATCATCAATCATTTCGATTGCAATAATACATGTTAAAATTTTTGTAATACTTGCTGGATACATTTTATCATGTGCATTTTTATTGTATAAAACTTGTCCAGTATCTTTATCAATAACAATAGCATATTGACCAGCAATATTAACTTCATTTTGATTTGTATTGCCTTCAGCAAAAACTGATCCTATAGATGTAAAAATCATTATAAATGATAAAGTGATTGTGAGTAATTTTTTAATCATTGTTTTCCTCCCCTGTGTAAAAAAGATAATTTTGTTTCTGAAATCAATACAGAAATAAATATAATTAAAAATCCTAAAGCAATTTGAAGTGTCATCGTTTCTTGACCAAATAAAATAGAAAAGAAAACCCCAAATACAGATTCTAAACTTAATAATAGCGCTGCTATATTTTCATTAACAAATTTTTGTCCAACATTTTGGAATAAATAACATAATGTTGTTGCAAAGAATGCAAGATATAAGATTTGAAGATAAATACTTGAATCTATATGGAAAACAACTGAAATATCTTCAAATAAATAAGCTGCTACAAATGAGAAAATAGCTGCAAATGCAAATTGTAAAGCTGTAATAATTATTGGAGATGTTTTCTTCATAGCCTTTTCACAAACAATGATATGAATGGCATATAAAAATCCACCAATTAATGTATAAATATCCCCTAAGTTAATATTTAAAGAACTATCTAAAGAAACAAAACCAACACCAATAAAGCAAAGAATAGCTGCAAATATTTGTGAACGATCCGGTTTCTTTTTAAAATAGAGCCAGCTTAATAAAGGAACAATAGTACAATAAACAGCTGTTAAAAAAGCATTTTTACCAGGTGTTGTGAGTTGTAAACCAAATGTTTGAATTGAAAAAGCACTAAATAAAGCAAGTCCTGCTAAGAATCCGCCTATCAAATCTTGTCTTTTGATTTTTTTTATTTTTTTAAAAAATAAACATGTAATAAAAATTGTACTTAATACAAAACGTATACATAATAATGTAAATGGCGAAATAAAATCTACAGCATTTTTCATCACAATGAAAGAACTTCCCCAAATAAGGGCCGCCATTAATAGCATACACTTTCCTATTGTTTCTTTTTTCATATACTCCCTCACCTACAATCTCGTAAATAATAACACAGTTCGCTTTATTTTTCATTACAAAATTGTAAAAAGAAAAGGATGTACCTTTCGATACATCCTGTTAATTATTATTCAGCTACACGGTGAGCTACGCTTGCACAACGTGAGCATAATTCACCATTCATTTCATCTTCATCAAAATAGTTCCAACATCTTGGACATTGTACACCATTGAATTTTTCAACTTTGATATAGCTTGTTTCATATTCTTCTAAAGTTGTATCATCAACTAATTCAACTTTAGCAACAATGAATAATTGTTTTAAATCATCTTTTAAGTTAGCAATATCTTTATATTCATCTTTTAAAGATAATGTTACTTTTGTTTCCATGTTAGATTTAATTAATTTTTCATTTCTTAAACCTTCCATAGATTTTAAGACATCTTTTCTTACTTCCATAAATTTAGAGAAATAAGCTAAAACTTCTTCTTCATTTTCAATATCAAATAATTCATATTTTGGTTCTAAGAAGATTGATTCTGCTTTTGTTTCATCACAATAGAAATGATCATGTAATTCTTCAGCAGTAAATACTAGAACTGTAGATAATAATTTCATCATTGTTTTAGCATGATGATATAGAACAGTTTGAACTTGTCTTCTACGTGGAGAATTTGCAGCTTCAATATATAAGATATCTTTTGTGAAATCCATATAGAATGAACTTAATGTATTTGTAAAGTAATTTAAGATTTCTTGGTTTGCTGTTGCAAAATCATAGTTTGCATAAGCTTCATCATAAGCTTTCATTAATTCATTTAATTTAGCTAACATATATTGATCAACACCAGGTAAATCTTTGATTTCTACTAAATCACTTTCTTTGAAATCATTTAAGTTACCTAAAACGAATCTCATTGTATTACGGATTTTACGATATCCTTCAGCAACTTGTTTCATGATTTCATCAGAAATACGAACATCTTGTTGATAAGCAACAGATGTAGCCCATAATCTTACGATATCTGCTCCATATTGGTTAACAAGTTTAATAGGATCAACAGTATTTCCTAAAGATTTAGACATTTTATTTCCTTTACCATCTAATACGAAACCATGTGATAAGACAGTTTTATAAGGTGCTTTACCATGAGCAGCAACACCAATAATTAATGATGAGTTAAACCATCCACGATATTGATCGCTTCCTTCAAAGTAAAGATCTACTGGATAATTAAATCCTCTTTCAATCATGACACCTGTATGTGAACTTCCTGAGTCAAACCATACATCCATGATATCTTTTTCTTTTTTGAAGATACCATTTGGTGAATGTTCATTTGTATATCCTTCAGGTAATAAATCTTTTTCATCTCTTTCAAACCAAACATTTGAACCATGTTCTCTAAATAATTTAGAAATATGATCAAATACTTCTTGTTCAATAATTGGTGTTCCATCTTCACAATAGAAAATAGGAATTGGTACACCCCAAGTACGTTGACGTGAAATACACCAGTCTCCACGATCTCTAATCATGTTATAAATTCTGATATGACCCCATTCATTTAACCAGTTAACATTATCAATTTCACTTAATAATTTATCTCTGATTTTATCTAATGAACAGAACCATTGGTCAGTTGCTCTAAAGATAATAGGTTTTTTAGTACGCCAATCATGTGGGTAACTGTGAGTAATGAATTCAAGTTTTAATAAAGCTCCAATTTCATCTAATTTCATAGTTACTGTTTTATTAGCGTCATCTACATATTGACCAGCTAACCATTCACCACAGTCTTCCATCATGCAACCATGTTCATCAACGTTACAATAAGCTGGTAAGTTATATTTTTGACCTACAAAGAAGTCGTCAGCCCCAAATCCAGGTGCAGTATGAACACATCCAGTACCAGAATCAGCAGTAACGTGATCTCCTAAGATAACTAATGATTCTCTATCATATAATGGATGTTGACATGTAATATATTCTAATTCAGATCCTTTATAATGATTAATTACTTTGTAATCAGTAATTTCAAATTTAGCCATTAATTCATCAACTAAAGTTTCTAAGACAATTAATTTTCCTTTCTCTGTTTCAACTAATGCATAGTTATAAGATGCATTTAAACAGATTGCTAAGTTAGCAGGAATTGTCCAAGGAGTTGTTGTCCAAATAACGAAATTAACATCATTATCTAAAATTCCTTTACCATCTTTAACTTGGAATTTAACAAAGATAGTTGGTGATTTAATATCATGATATTCAACTTCTGCTTCAGCTAAAGCTGATTCACTTGATGGTGACCAATATACTGGTTTTAATCCTTTGAAAATCAATCCATCCATCGCCATTTTAGCGAAAACTTCAATTTGTCTTGCTTCGAATTCATGTTGTAATGTTAAATATGGATGTTTGTAATCCGCAAATGTTCCCATACGAATTAATTGTTCCATTTGTTTATTAACTTGTTCATGAGCATAAGCATCACATTTTTCTCTAAATTTAGCTGTAGGCATTTCTTTACGATTAACACCTAATTTTTGAATAGCATTTTCAATTGGTAAACCATGAGTATCCCATCCAGGAATATATGGTGTATAGAAACCATTCATATTTTTATAACGACAGATAACGTCTTTAATTACTTTGTTTAACATATGTCCCATGTGCATATTTCCATTAGCATATGGAGGACCATCATGGAAGACAAAGCTGTCTTTTCCTTCGTTTTGTTGGATAACTTTGTTATACATGTCGTTTTCTTGCCAACGTTCTACATACTTAGGTTCTTTTTTTGGTAAGTTTCCACGCATTTCAAAGTCAGTTTTTGGCATTAATAATGTGTCTTTGTAATTCATTTTTTTCTTTCCTCTCTTTAAAAATAAAAAAACACATCATCCTAAGGACGATGTGATCGCGGTACCACCTTAATTCGTATTTTCATACGCTCTTGAAATCTTAACGCGATTAACGTCACCTTCTACTTAATTCAAAGGGCTACTCCAGAGTGATACATTATAATCTTTGTTACTGATTTACACCAACCATCAGCTCTCTTAAAACTCTAATTATAAACTGTCTCCTTCATCGTATTTATCTTCATTAATTAAATTGTAAACTTCAGATTGATCAATAGACTCAAGGATATCTTTTGACATTTTTTCTACCGAAGTTCTAAATTTAACAGCTTGCGCTTTAAAGTCGCTCATCTCACCAGATAGCGAACGAACATACTCTAGCGATTCGCTCAGTATCATATTAGCATTCTTTTTCGCTTTGTCAATAAGTTCGCTTGCTTCTTTTAATGCAAGACGGGCAATTTCTTCATTTGTTTGTTCTTGGATGTTCACACGATGCTGTAATAATGATTTTTGATGTTCTAATTGTTGATAATCTTCTTGTAACTTTTTAAGTTGATCATTCAACTGTTTTATTTCATTATCTTTTTTATTGATTAATTCATCAACTTGTGACTTATTATAACCAAATACTTGTTTTTTTAATGACATCATGTTCACTCCCTACTTATAAAAATATCCTTCAACCACATAATTATCAGATCGTGTTTGTTTATTACAATCAACAAACATCACTCTCCCATGCTTTTTGAATGATATTATGTCTTTATTATTACATAAATAATTTATTTGTTCAACCGGTTTATGATTAACTTTTACATGACCAGCACGGATAAATTCGGCTGCTTTTTGTCTTGATATTTTATAAAAAGAAGAAATAATTTTATCTAAGCGAAATGATGAAACAATAAATGATTTTACTAAATAATCATTTTTAACTTCTATCTCTTCATCACACTCTACAAATTTTACTTTACTTCTTTTAATCATTGATAAATGATCTTTTAAATACTCATAAATATGTCGATCAACAGCTAAATAAAAATCTCTGTCTTTTTCAACAATATCTCCAAATAACTCTCTTTTAATACCTAAAGACATTAAAGCACCTAAAATATCTCGATGCGTTAACTTTTCAAAATTCTTTGCATAAATAATCTTACAAACAACAATTTCAAAATCATCTTTTTCTATCTCATAAAAATAAGGAGCAATAATCAAACGTTTACTTTCACTATGAATAAAACCGCCATTTTCTAAAACTTGAACCTCTTCTTGATGTCCAATTACACTTTTAACAATTGATTGATGATATGGATCTAAAAATTGCGTTAAAATAAGTCTTTGTTTATATTGTACTTGATCTAAATAATCAAGTACCTTTTTTACAAAGACTTCTTCTCCTTTAAAATGTTCTAACATAACTTAAAAAAGTATGGAAACCATACTTTTTAATCTTCTTGTTCATCATCATCTAAATCAATTGTTCCTGCAACAGAAATATTACGAGGTGTACATAAGAAAATTTTTGGTCCAATTCTTTGAATATCACCTTCAATAGCATAAATAACACCACTTAAAAAATCAACAACACGTTTTGCTTGATCTTTTTGTAAACGATGTAAATTAACAACTGTCGCTTTCTTTGTTTTTAAATAATTTGCAATATCTTGAGTTTCTCCAAATGAACGTGGTTCAAATAAAACTAAATGACTATCTTTATTCATATTTAATGATTTCACAGCTTCGCTTGTTTTAGAAAATTTTGCTTGTTCAAATAAGCTTGTTTTAGGTTCAGTATCAATCTCTACAGCATCATAATCTTCAGCAATATCTCCTTCATCCCCATCTTCATCGAAAAACCATTTCTTTACTTTTTCACCGTAACCCATGAAGTCATCCTCCTTTTATTTCCACAATATTATACCATACATTTATCGATTATCAAAGGTATCAACAAGGAAATATAGTTAAACCTGTTCAATATTCACCAAAATGACATCCCCTTTTAAAGAAATCACACATTCAATTGGAATAACAATAACAGGCGCTTCTTTAAAAAAACAAAAAAAATGAAAAAAATTCATTTTTTCGACAATTAATGCTTGTATACACTTTTGACACCAATCTAATTCAATATCAGCAATATAGCCAATTTTTTTACCATCATAGACATTAATCACATCTTTTGATTGTAATGATACAAATCGCATACGATCACCTCTATAAAATATGCTTTAGACTAATCTTTTATGTAATTTTTCTAAAGCTTTTTTTTCAATTCGAGAAATTTGTGCTTGAGAAACAAAAAGTTCATCGGCTATTTCACATTGTGAATAGCCTTGATAATATCTTTCCTGAATCACTTGCTTTTCTCTTTGATTTAAACAATCAAATGCTTTTTTTAAATCAAGATGATCATGATAATGTTTAAGCGTTTCTTGATCAAGAGAAACAACATCTAATAAAGATAATTCATTTTGATCATCACTTCCAACAACATCTTGGAAAGAAGCAATACTTTGGGTAGATTGTATTGCTTCTATAATATTTTTTTTATCAATATTTAAATTTTGAGAAAGTTCATTAATTGTTGGTTCTCTTTGATATTGATTTAAATATTTTTCCTTTTCTTTTAAAATAGCATAAGCTAAATCTTTAATTGGTCTTGATATTTTAACTTGTGTATTATCTCTTAAATAACGTTTCATTTCTCCAATAATTAATGGAACTGCATACGTTGAAAATTGTAATTGATAATTAGTATCAAAATGATCAATTGCTTTAATTAAACCAACGATACCTACTTGAAATAAATCTTCATAATGATTTGATTTTTGATAAAATCTTTTCATTAAAGATAAAACTAATTTTGTATTAGAAAGAACAATGATTTCTTTACTTTTTTGATCATGATTTTTTTGATAATTTTGAATCAATGTATATAATTCTTTTTTAGAAAGTGTTTTTTGAACAGGAATATAACTCATAAAACTTTCTTTTTCCACAATAATCACCAAAATTAGTGTGGCTTGTTTTAATAAAAATATACTATTTTACTTCATCATAATTTAATTGACTTCTTAATTTTTTAATAATTTTCTTTTCTAATCTTGAAATATAAGATTGAGAAATTCCTAATAAATCAGCAACATCCTTTTGAGTCAATTCATCATTATTAGATAAACCATATCTTAAAATCAAAATTTCTTTTTCTCTTTCATTTAAATTTTTTAAAGCTTCATAAAAAATTTTCTTTTGATCACTTTTCATCATTTCTTGTTCAACAAGATCATCATCTGTCCCTACAATATCTCCTAATAGTAATTCATTTCCATCATAATCAATATTTAAAGGTTCATCTAAAGAAATTTCATATCGTATCTTATTATTCTTTCTTAAATACATTAAAATTTCATTTTCAATACATCTTGAAGCATATGTTGCAAGTTTAATGTTTTTATCAGCTTTAAAAGTATTAATTGCTTTTACTAAACCAATTGTTCCAATACTAATTAAATCTTCTAAAGGACAATTAGCACTATTGTCATATCTTTTAGCAACATAAACAACAAGTCTTAAATTATGTTCAATTAACAAATCTCTAGCCTTTTGATCGCCAGAAACTGCTTTTTCAATCGTTTCTTTTTCTTGTTGTCCTTTTAAAGGAGGTGGTAAAATATCATGTCTTCCTATATAATAAAGATACTGTTTTTGATTCAGAAACTTTCTAATCATTTGCCACATCAAATAATTCCTCCCATCAATTCTTTATTTAATAAACAATCGTAATCTAATTCATCCAATACACCTACATATACATTTTTTAATATTTGTTTATTGACCAAAAGCTGATCAACCAAAATAATATCTATTTTTCTTTTAGATACTCCACTTACCATCATGGTATCTATTTTGTCATAAGAACCGATAATATTCTTCTTAATAAAAATAAGTGGATATCCTAAATAAGATGCATGATTGCCACTATCTAAAAAACCTTGGCAATGATATTTCTTTTGTTTAAAAATAAACGTTATTTCATATAAATCATCTTCTTGTTTTATTTTTCTTTTTGTATAAATAAGATAAATAACTTCTATTATTAAAAAGACAATTGTCATAATAATAATCACTATATCTTTATAGTTAATGGGAGTAATCAAGATTCCATTATATATAAATGATTCTTTTATTAGGGTATTGATAAAGAATAGTATTGAAAAATAAACGATTAAAAAAACTGGAAAATATAAGAAAAATTGTTTTTTAAAAATAAATAAAAAAAGGACAATCCAGTATAAAAAACTTATATATGGTAAATAGTCTATATAAATGAGGACAATCGATATATTACTTAAAAAACTCAAGAAAAGGATTTTCAAAAATGACCAATTAATATTAAGCAATAATGAAATCATTTCATAAGTCATGATAAATAAAATACCATTCATACAATAAGTTAATTCAACATAGACATCCATCTTGCTTACCCCTTTATCATCATATATGATGATAAGTAAAAAAGATGTCAAAAAAGATATCTTGGCATAAAAAAAGTATGAACCAAATCATACTTTTTACTCATTATTTTTTAGAACGATCAATAGCTTCCATTACAGCATTTCTAAAATTATTTTCTTCTAAAGCTTTAACACCTTTTATCGTAATTCCTCCAGGAGAACAAACTTGATCTTTCAAAATACCTGGATGTAATTGAGTCTCTTTAACCATTTTTGCACTCCCTAAAACAGTTTGACTAGCAAGTTTATAAGCCAATTCTCTAGGAAGTCCATTTAAAACTGCTCCATCAGCCAACGCTTCAATAAACATATAAACAAATGCTGGTCCACAACCACTCAAAGCACCACCTGCAACCATTTGGTAATTATCAATGATATAAACTTCTCCAATACTTTCAAACATTTTTTGAACATAACTTAATTCTTCTGTTGTTAATGTATTGTCCTTTTCAAACAAAGTTGTCCCTTCTAAAACTTTAGCTGGTGTATTAGGCATAATTGTTAGATGATGACTTCCTGGTAATAATTCTTCATATTTATCATTTCCATATCCCGCTACAATTGAAACAATCACTTGTTGATCAATAACTGTTTTGATTTTTGAAATAACACTTTCTACGACATTTGGTTTGACCCCCATCACCAAATAATCACAATTTTTAACAACATCTTGTTCACTTGAACATACATGAATGCCAAAATCTTGTTCATACATCTTGAGTTGTTGACTATTTATATCATAGCCATATACCTCATTACCTTCTATAAAACCGCTTTTAATAAGTCCTTGGCAAATTGTCCCTGCCATATTCCCTAATCCTATAAATCCAATTTTCATTTAAATTTCCCCCTTTATAAAAATGAGCTAACATCGTTAGCTCACCTTATTAAATTCTTCTATTTTTGATAAATGCTGGTGGAAAACCATCGTCATCATCATCTTCATCATCAAAAGATTCAAAAGCTTGAGGTTCTTCACCTAAAGGTCTTGCAACTGAAGGTTGAACAGTAACATCTTCTTTTTCTTCTTCAAAACCTGTTGCAATAACAGTAACAATAATTTCATCATCTAAGTTTTCATTGATAGCAATACCTAAATAAGTATTAATATCATCTCCAACTTCTTGTGAAATTGTTTCAAGTGCAATATTTGCATCATATAATGAAATATTTGGTCCACCAGTTACATTAATGATAGCATCTTTAGCTCCAGCTACAGATACTTCTAGTAATGGTGAAGAAATAGCACGTTTTGCTGCTTCTTTTGCTTTATCATCACCAGATGACATACCAATACCAATTAAAGCATTTCCTCTATTTTTCATAACTGCGCAAATATCAGCAAAGTCAAGGTTGATAAATGCAGGAACAGCAATTAAATCAGTAATTGTTTGAACACCTTGTCTTAATACATTATCAGCTTCTCTAAAAGCTTCTTGCATTGGACGACCACCAATTAATTGTAACAAACGGTCATTTGAAACAACGATAATACTATCTACATTAGCACGTAACTCATCAATTCCTTCAATTGCTTGTTTTTTACGTTTCATTCCTTCAAAAGTAAATGGTTTAGTGATAACCCCAACTGTTAAAGCTCCTAATTCACGAGCAATTTTAGCAAAAACAGGAGCTGCACCAGTACCAGTTCCACCACCCATACCAGCAGCAATGAAAACCATATCTGCACCTTCTAATGCAGTTCTAATATCTCCTTCAGATTCTAAAGCAGCTTTTTTCCCAATTTCTGGATTACCACCTGCTCCTAAACCTTTAGTTAAATCTTTTCCTAAAACAATTTTATTTTCTACAGGTGAACGTCTTAAAACTTGTACATCTGTATTTGCGACAAAGAATTCTACTCCTCTAACACCTTCTTCAACCATACGATTAACAGCGTTATTTCCTCCGCCACCAACACCGATGACTTTTATCTTTGCAACTTGTTCAAAATCTAATTCTTCGTTCATGTTTTATCCTCTCTTTTATCTATTCTTCTTCGCCAAAGAAAGTATCTAGTAATCTACTAAATCTTCCTGTTTTCTCTTTTGGATCTTTTACTTTTGTAAGTCCTTTAAATCTCACAGCCATTGTATTAGAAATATCTGGTAAAATAACTGATGTTTCATAAGGACCTAAATATTTAGCACGATCAGACATATAAAAAATCATTCCTACAGCAGAAACATATGCCATATCTCTAATACCAATAATATCTGGACGATATACTCTTACTGGTCCTTCTAAAATACGACCAGCAACTTTATCTAGTAGCTCAAGTTCTCCTCCGCCACCAACAATAAGTGTTTCATAATGTTGCCCATTATCAATAACACCCACTTTTTCTTTAATTACATTTAATATATCAACTGTTGCCTCTTCCAAAATACACGCAAAATCCTTTTGGGTATAATCTTTACGTCCATCTGGAAGTTCAGTTGTATGAATAACATCTTCTTGTCCAACAGTATAATCTAAAGAACCATATTTGACTTTATAAGTTTCTGCTTGATTCATAGAAATTTGTAAATGTTGCGCAATCGCTCTTGTCAAATTATATCCTCCAACAGAACATACTGTTAAATATTTCAAATATCCATCTTTATAGAAAGATATTGTTGACATTTTATATCCCATATCAATAAGCAATGCACCTTCTTGAAGATAAACCGCATCAAAAGCTTCTTTTGCACAAGCAAAAGCATTAATACAAATATCCATTACTTCTAAACCAGATTTTTCTACAGCCATAATATATGGATATAAAATTTGTTTTTGTGAAGTAATAATTAAAGTATCAACAATTAAATTTCTAGATACTTCTCCAATTGGAGGTACTTGACTTACACCAAAGTCACCATTAAAACGTACTGGAATCACACAAACAACTTCTTCTTCATGTGATTTTTTAAATTTTGTTGATAATTTTAATCCCTTTACAATATCATCTTTCGAAATTTTATCATGATCACTTAGTGAAACACTGCTGTTACTTTGATAAAGTTTAGAACGAATCGTAGGAATTGTAAGACCAACAGCTTTAATCTCTCCATCAAGAAATTCATTAGCTTCTTGAACAACTGCTTTAATATCATTCACTAATAAATTCTCATTTTCAATGATGCCTTTTTTTACACCATGACTAGGGACTTTTTTAGAAAAAAGAACATGTAAATTAGAATTGATAATTTCACCAACTAGCAATTCAATTGAAGCACTACCTATATCTAATACTGCATAAACTTCATTCATGTCTATCTCCCCTTACTACATATACCATTATATTATCATAAAAGCTACGATATTTAAAGGTTTTAGTTTCAACCACGTAGCTTTTTCATATACTATTTAATTATATACATAGACATTTTTTCCTAAAAAATTATAGTATTTATAATCCGGATAACTTTGTACAACAAGATAATAATTTGTTGATGTAAGTTGCTTTTTCATATCTTCAATACGAACATAAAAAATCTTTCCATCATCTAATTCTAATCTACATTTTGTTTGGTCTTTTTCATCTGGCTCAAAGACAATACTTGAAATTTGATTTTGAACAACAGATGGTAATTTAACATACGCTTGAACAAATGATTGAAAATGTTCTTCATCAAAATTCATCATTTGTGGACATCTTTGTACATAAGACAACCATTTTTGTTGTTGATCTTGTTCAATAACACCATCTTGATCGGCGACATAAAGAATATTATTAACATAGCCATACAATGAAGCATTATTTTCTTTAATATTTATTTTTATATTTCCTATTAAATCTTTTGAAACAGTTGCTTTATCAACAAAAATCATATTTTCAATTTGCTTAGCAATTTCTTTTTTATTGACTTTAAAAAAGTACGTTTGTTTAGATTTAATAGGCAACTTTTCAACAATCATTTCTTGATTTGTTACCTTACATCCTGTTACTGTAATCTTTTTTACTTTAGACATATCACCAAAGAAAAAAACAAGTAAGAAAACTAAAAATAAAACAATTCCAATTAGACATCTTCTTCTTTTTCTTTTTTTCTTTTTTAACTTCTTTCTCATTGATTGAACTTGATTTTCATCATGCTCATTATATAGGTAAGTTGTCATTTTTAAGACTCCCAATTAATAAAACGCACTTCTGGTTTTAATAAAACGCCAAATTGATCTTGAACTGTTTTTTGTACGTGAAAAATAAGATCATAAATATCTTTAGCTGAAGCATAACCATTATTAACAATAAAATTAGAGTGTTTTGGAGAAACTTGCGCTCCACCAATTTCATATCCTCTAAGTCCTGCATCATCAATATATTTCCATGCTGATGAACCTTCAGGATTTCTAAAAACACTTCCAGCACTTGGTTTATTCCAAGGTTGTGTGGACATTCTTCTTTCTTTTCTTTTATCTAAAGTTTCATTAATTTCTTCAACACTTTTATTTTCTAATTCAAATGTTGCTTCTAAAACAATCCATTTTGGATGATCTTGAATAATAGAATGACGATATGAAAAGTCCATTTCATCTTTTGATAATTCAACAACTTTTAAACGTTCATCTAATACTTTGACCGATTTAACAACTTCACTTAAACACGATTTATAAGCACCAGCATTCATAAAAATACCACCACCGATATTTCCTGGAATACCTCCCATAAATTCAAAACCACTTAATCCGATTTTAGCACAATCATAAGCTAGTTTAATCATTGTTACTCCACTTTGAGCTGTTACTTCACTTCCATTGACATGATATTGATTCATATTTTCAAGGGAAATGATAATTCCATCAAAGCTCTTATCCGAAAATAATAAATTTGAACCTCTTCCAATAACAAAAAGTGGAATACGGTGTTTACGGCAATATTTAATGACTTCAATAAGTCCATCAACATGTTGAACCTTTACAAATAATTTTGCTGGTCCTCCCACACGATAAGTTGTATGTTTATACAATGGTTCATCTTTAAGAACTGTACCAACTTCTAATTGTTTAAGTTCTTCATAATATTTTTCAAACTTCATCATTAGTCTCCTAACATCGAAATAATTTCTTGATACATATCTTCTACAGCATTTGGTTTACCTAATTTTTTAGCATTTTCCGTTAACACCTGAAGTGCTGTTTCATCATTAATAATTTCATCAATTGTTGAAATTAATTTTTCTCCTGTCAAATCTTTTTCAAGAATCATTCTTGCTGCATGATTGCTTTCTAATTCACGAGCATTATATTCTTGATGATTAGCTGCAACATATGGGCTAGGAATTAAAATTGCTGGTACACCTAACGCTGTTAATTCAGCTAGTGTACTCGCACCAGCACGAGAAATAATTAAATCTGTTGCATGCATTAATGATGGCATATCATCAACATATGGTACAATTTTAACATTTTCGTTTCCATAGTCCTTCATTGATTCATAATAAGGTTTTCCTGTCACATATAAAACTTGGTATTCTTTTCCAATAAATTGATCCATTGATTCTTTCATTGTTTGATTAACTGTTTGTGAACCTAACGAACCCATAACAATAGTAACAACTTTTTTGTTTCTATCTAAATCATATTTATCATACACATCTTTAGGTACTTCATGACTAACAACACTTGCACGAGGGTTTCCAAGTAATAATGTTTTTTCTTGAGGAAATTCTTCATAAGCTTTTTGATAACAACAAATAATTTTATCTACTTTTTTAATTAAAATTTTATTTGTTAAACCAATAACTGAATTTTGTTCATGAATCATTGTCTTAATCTTTAAGCTTGCAGCCGCTTCTACTGCTGAAGCACTAGGATATCCTCCAAAACCAATAACGATATCTGGATCAAACTTTTTAATAGCTTTTTTTGCACTTCCAATAGATTTAATAAATAACAATGCAGCATGAGCTTTTTTTAAAGGATTACCAGCTAATCCTTTAACATTTAAACCAACATAATCATATCCAAGTTGTGGAACAACTTGTGATTCCAAACGATCCTTTGTTCCAATAAATAAAAATTTTGAATTTGGATCTTGTTTTTTTATATATTCAACTAACGCAAGAGCAGGGTATAAGTGTCCACCTGTTCCTCCAGCACCAACAACAACTTTCATTTTCAATCACTCCTTAAAGTTTATTATACTCTTTTTCTCTATTTTTGAGAATTGGTATCTCTAAAATATGCCACTCTTTACCAAAAAAAGCAATACTTTTTTTCAAAAAAAAAATTAACCAAATTTGATCAATGTCATTAAGTTAAGGCGACATTGTATAAACGACAGTTTTATTTATGTTA
>CAVESC010000056.1:0-18946 GCA_963618275.1 Bacteroidaceae bacterium | reverse complement strand
GTCCATAAGGCAAATGTTATTTAATGAATAACACACATTTCGTCTAACATAGCCTTTTCTTTGTTCTTTAAATAAGTTTATTTTTTAAACCAATAAACAAAAAAATAAGACTCTACATTAAAACTTTCAAACTTTCTTTCATGATAAGAATGCTAAATTATTACTTTTAATCTTTCTGATAAATATTTTTAATCCTATTAAATCTAAATAACAATATCTAAAATTTATTCTCTTATTATTTAAATAAAAAAGTAGAGACACTTTTTTCAAAAAGCTTGATTTTTCAAGGCTTTTGAGACGTATCTCTACTTAAACATTTGTAATATTTTACTTAACGACAATGTTAACGATTTTATTTTTAACCACAATTACAATATTTTACTTAACGACAATGTTGACGATCTTATTCTTGACAATAATTACCTTAACAATTGTTTTGTTATCTATATGTGCTTTAACGTTTTCTTGGGCAAATGCTAATTCTTTAACAGCTTCATCATCTGCATCTTTAGCAACTTCGATTTTAGCTCTTAATTTACCATTAACTTGGATACCCATTTGAACAGTATCACTAACTAACATTTTTTCATCATATGTTGGCCATGGTTCATAAGCAATTGAATCATCATGTCCTAATTGTTGCCACATTTCTTCACAGATATGAGGAGCAATACATGAAAGCATTTTAATAAAGTTTTCAGCATATTCTTTATAAACATGTTCTGCTTTATAACATTCATTAATGAAAATCATCATTTGTGAAATAGCTGTATTGAAACCTAATTTTTCAAAGTCATCTGTTACTTTTTTAACAGTTTGATGATAAACGCGGTCTAAGCTATGATCATTTTCATCAGATAATTTACCAGTTTCAATCATTAAACGGTAAACACGATCTAACCATTTACGAGAACCATCTAATCCATTTGTTGACCAAGGAAGTGATGCTTCAAGTGGTCCCATGAACATTTCATATAAACGAAGTGAATCAGCACCATGACTTGCTACGATATCATCAGGATTTACAACGTTTCCTCTTGATTTAGACATTTTTTCATTGTTATCACCTAAAATCATACCTTGGTGTACTAAACGTTGCCATGGTTCTTTACATTTAACAACTCCACAATCATAAAGAACTTTGTGCCAGAAACGAGAATATAATAAGTGTAATACTGCATGTTCTGCACCACCTACATATAAATCAACTGGTAACCATTTATCTAATAATTTTGGATCACAAATTTGTTCACTGTTATGTGGATCAATATAACGAATATAATACCAACAAGATCCAGCCCATTGAGGCATTGTATTTGTTTCACGACGTCCTTTTTGTCCATCAATTTCAACTTCTAACCAATCTTCACAGTTAGCAAGTGGTGATTCTCCACTATCATGAGGTTGGAAATTTTTAGTTGCTGGTAATTCTAATGGAAGTTCTTCTACAGGAACTGTACGCATTGTACCATCTTCCATATGAATGATAGGAATTGGTTCCCCCCAATAACGTTGTCTAGAGAATAACCAATCTCTTAATTTATAAGATATTTTCTTTTGTCCACAATGATGTTCTTGTAACCAATCTACCATTTTATCAATCGCTTCTTGTTTCCCAAGACCATTTAACCATTCAGAGTTAATATGAACACCATCTTCTGTATAAGCAGCTTCTTCGATATTTCCACCTTCTAAAACAGGAATGATTTCAATACCGAATTTTTTAGCAAATTCATAGTCACGATCATCATGTGCTGGAACAGCCATGATAGCTCCTGTACCATAACTTGCAAGTACATAATCAGAGATCCAAATTGGAATTTTTTTACCATTTACAGGATTAATTGCATAAGCTCCTGTAAAGACTCCTGTTTTATCTTTATTAAGTTCTGTTCTTTCTAAGTCAGATTTACTTGCACAGCTTTCTTTATAAGCTTCAACTGCTGCTTTTTGCGTATCTGTTGTAATTTCTTCAACATATGGATGTTCTGGTGCCATAACACAGTATGTTGCCCCAAACAATGTATCACAACGAGTTGTAAAGACAGTAAATACTTTATTTGTTCCATCAATTTTGAAATCAACATTTGCTCCAATAGATTTACCAATCCAGTTACGTTGCATTTGTTTTGTTGCTTCTGGCCAATCTAAGTCATCTAAATCTGCTAATAATCTTTCTGCATATTCAGTGATTTTTAAAACCCATTGACGCATTGGTTTACGAATAACAGGATATCCACCACGTTCACTTTTACCATCAATAACTTCTTCATTAGCAAGAACTGCTTTTAATTCTGGACACCAGTTAACTGGAATTTCATCAATATAAGCTAATCCTTGATCATATAATTTTGTAAAAATCCATTGTGTCCATTTATAATATTCAGGATCACTTGTAGCAATTTCACGATCCCAATCATAAGAAAATCCTAATGATTTAATTTGTTTTCTAAAAACATCAATATTCTTTTTAGTGAATTCAGCAGGATGATGACCTGTTTGAATTGCAAATTGTTCAGCAGGTAATCCAAATGAATCAAATCCCATTGGATGTAATACATTATATCCTTGCATTCTTTTCATTCTTGATACGATATCTGTTGCAGTATATCCTTCAGGATGTCCTACATGTAAACCATTTCCAGATGGATATGGAAACATATCCATACAGTAATATTTAGGTTTTGAATCATCATAACAATCAGTTTTAAATGTTTTGTTTTCATCCCAATATTTTTGCCATTTTGGCTCTATTTTTGTGTGATCGAACGGCATAATTTTTCCTCCTTAAATATAAAAAAGCGTCCTTATCTAAGGACGCCAATTTTAACGCGATACCACCTTAGTTCTAGAATAAAATTCTAGCACCTCAAAACTTTAACGCAGTTCTACGATATTTTTTACTTTATTCAAAAATACATCTCCTAGGCGAGTTCACAAATACTATAATCAGTTTTCACCACCCACTGACTCTCTAAATATAGGGGATTTGCTAGTACTCCTATTCATTGATTTTGCTTTTCTATTATACCACATCACGTACTTTATGCAATAAAAAAAATTCAACTCTTTAATGCATCTATTATTTCTATTTGTTGAACTTTCTTTATAGGTATTAAACTACAAATAAATATTAAAGCACACATTACTATAAAAACAATTAAAACAATATCATTAGGTATTGTAAAAAATTCTTCTATTAAATTAGAAATACCCTTTTGAATAAACATATTCGCTAAAATAAATAATTGTTTTAAAACTAGGTAAGCTTCTATAAATGCAAAATATGAAATCCACATTCCTTGAAATAAAACAATGAAAATAATTTGTTTTTTTGAAGCACCTAATGTTTGCAAAATTGCAAAATATTTCTTTCTTTTAATAACTGTTAAATATAAAACAATTCCTAATAAAAAACATGCTGTTATAATAGCCAATGAACTAAAACATATTAAAATCCATTCAATTTGTTGAAATTTTTCATCAATTGTTGTAGATAACGAACTATTTGCTAATTTAAATTGATATCGTGGATATTTATTTTTTAAATCTTTTAGTACTTTTTTATTTTTTACCTGTAAAAAAGCTGTCTGTCCTTTTTCTATTTGATAAAGCTCTTTAATCATATGACTCATTGCATATTCATTGAAATACATTGTTTCCATAACAGTTTCCTTATTTTCAATTCCTACAATTTTAACCTTATAAGCTTTTATTTGATTTAAATATTCAAAAAACAAATAAACTTCTTTATTTATTAAATCCTTTTTCTTTGATAAATATAATAATTGATCATATGTTGATTTAGAAAGAATTACCTCTTGATCTGTTTGTATCATTTTCCCCTCTATTTTATTTTTAGTTTCTTGAATATAATCAGAAATATATAATGTTTTTTTTGTTTGATAATTTTTAGAAGTAGAGATACCTAAAAAATCAATTTGATCATTTTGTAAAAAACGATACGAAATATCTTGATGATGTATTTGAGCAATATCTTCTAATGTTAACATCTGATTGTCTTTCTTTTTTAACATAATTGTTGTAGAAGGAATAATTTGTTCTAATTGTTCATGAATTTGTTTATTGGTTGATTGTGTAAGAGAGAGTGTCAATAAAATACTTAAAAGTGCTAAAAATAATACTTGAACAACAATAAAAGAACCTTTCCATGTCATTTTTAATTCTTTTAACAAAAAATGAAAAAACGTTTTTTTATATGTTTTTTCATCCCTATTTTTTCCTTTATGAATTGTATTTTGATGTATTAAATGTAATTGACAATCTTTTATTTCATATAAATAATCATGATATTTTCTAGCTAATATTTCATCATGACTAATAACAATAACAAGTTTTTCTTTTGCCAGTTGTTGCAATATTTTAAAAACTTCTTCACTATTTTTTGTATCTAAAGCACCTGTTGGTTCGTCACATAGAATAATAGGATGCTTTGCTATAAAAGCTCTATAAATAGCTACACGTTGTTTTTGTCCACCAGATAAAATACTTGTTTTATAACATTGAAGCTTTTCTATTTTTAAACATTTTAAATATTTTTCTTTTTTAGTAGTTATTATTTTTTTAAAATAAGTTATAAGATTTTCATTTTCTTTGACACTTATATTTTCAACTAAATAAAACTGTTGAAAAATAAAACCAATATATTTTCTTATATAATGAGAAACCTTTCGAATATCCTTGCCATCGATTTCAATTGTCCCTTGATATTGTTGATCCAAACCACCCAATATATTTAAAAGTGTTGATTTTCCACATCCACTTTGTCCAACAATTACATACATTCCTTTTTCTTGAAAAGACATTGAAATATTCTTAAATAAAGGTCGGTCAAAAGACTTTGTTAAGTTTTTAATTTCTAACATGCTATTCCTCCCTCAAACATTCATACATTTTTATTTTTTTCATTTTCAATAACATAAATCCACTTAATAAAAACCCCTGTAAAATATATCCAAAAAAATAAAAGATATATAACATATATTTTTGATGATATATCTCAGGCAAGACAAATAAATTTACAATACCAAAAACCTTTTTTGAAACATTAAAAAATGCAATAATTTTTAAAAAAAGATTCGAAAACAAACAAGATATCAAACCAATAATAGCCATTGTAAATAGCACCTTTTTAAAAATAAATAAAGCTAAATGTTTATTTTGATAACCATTAGCAAGCATTAATGCATAAGTCTTTTGGTTTTCGTAAAACATTGATAAAATCATATACCCCATTAAAACAACAGCTATCATAAAACTTAAAAAAATAAATATAAAACTTATTTTTTTAAATAGTTTAATTAATTCAAAATAGCTTTTAAACTGTTCATAAACAAGACAAACACCTTTATATTTAAAAGGTAATTGTTTTAGATAACGTTGAACTTCTTCTTTATTTTTGACATAAACTAAACAGGTTGAAAAATCTATACATTGCATGGCTATTTCATTAGAAAGTGTAGAATAATATATTGTTGGTTCTAAATTATCATCTTTAATAACACCTTTAATATTTAAACGATAATTTTTATCATTTAAAGTATAGGTAAGCCAAGTATGTTTGATTTTTATAATCATTGCATCATTAACATAGATTTCATCTTTGTTTGATTTTTGATTGATAGAAAAAGATTGAAAGCTTTTTATACCTTCAATCTTTCCTATATCCAAATGATATTGATATCTACCTTTAAGTTGTTTAATTTCTTTTTCTTGAAAAGGACTTTGATTTTTCTTTTGGATCATTACCAAATTATTATTAATAGCATGATCATATTGTTTTTGATAGTAATGATCAAACCCCCAAAGACCAGTTATAATTAAAGTCATTGCTAAAACCATATAAATTTGTGATATAAACATCATCAATCCCTTCTTTTTATCCTTAAAAAGCATTTTTACCATTTCTTTAAATAGTGTCCCACACCTTGTTTTTTTAGTTTCATAACGTGAATATAATTGATGATTCCATTGATAACGACATTTAAAATGATCAAAATCTAAATGATATTGTGCATATTTTGAAACCCTGTTGTCATGTGAAACAATGATAATAAGTTTTTTCTGACTCATTTTTTTCAAAATTTCATACACTTTTTTTCGATTTATTTCATCTAACGCTCCTGTTGGCTCATCACATAAAATAATTGGACTTGGACATAAAAGAGCCCTTATCAATGCTACACGTTGTTTTTGACCTCCAGATAAATTGATTACCTTTTTATTTAATAAATCTTCTATCTCAAAAACTTTTACCAATTCTAACATTTGTTTTTCTATTGCTTTCATTCCTTTTAAACGACAATAAAATAAACAATTTTCTTTTACAGTCAAATAATCTATCAGTTGATAATTTTGATAAACAAAACTTATAGCTAATTGTCGATAATCTTTAATCTCTTCTATTTTTATTTGATTTAAAAGAATATCCCCCTCATAGTCTTGATCTAATCCTGCAATCAATTGCAAAAGCGTAGATTTTCCACATCCACTTTCTCCTGTAATAGCGACAAATCCACTATCAGGAAATGATATATTTAAATTTTCAAAAATAACTCTTTCTCCTTCTATTGTCTTAAACTTTTTTGTAACATTTCTTAACTCTAATCCCATTTTTAAACTCCTTATGTTATAATTGCCTCGGTGATAAAATGAATCAATTTAAATACTCTTTAGATAACAAACGTTATCATACATATAATTACTATTTAAAAAATAAATACCATCAAAAAGTTGCTAAAGTCGCTTTAAACGCTGATTTTACATGTCCTAATCGAGATGGAACAAAAGGATATGGTGGCTGTATTTTTTGTAGCTCATCAGGTTCAGGAGATTATGCAGGAAATGTTCATGATCATTTAGAAAAGCAATTCCAAACAATTTCTCAAATCATGAAAAGAAAATGGCCTGAATGTGCTTATATTGCTTATTTTCAAGCCAATACAAATACTTATGGTCCCTTAGACAAAATTAAAAAAATGATCACACCTTTTTTAAATAAAAAAGATGTCAAAGGCATCGCTCTTGCAACAAGACCTGATTGTTTAAACGAAGAAATCGTACAATATTTAGGTACAATCAATAAACAAAAAGATGTCTATATTGAACTAGGTTTACAAACAATCCATGATCAAACAAGTAAACTTATTAATCGTGGACATACTTATCAAGAATTCTTAGATGGTTTAGCGTTATGTAGAAAATATAATCTTGAAGTCTGTGTCCACATTATTAATGGTCTTCCTTTTGAAACAAAAGAAATGATGATTGAAACTGCCAGAACATTAGGAAAGTTAGATATTCAAGCCCTTAAAATACATATGTTGTTTGTTGTAAAAAACACCAAACTTCAACAAATGTATGAAAATCATGAATTTGAAATGCTCTCACGTCAAGAATATATCGATATTGTAGTAGAACAACTTCGTTATATTAAACCAGAAATTGTCATTGAAAGACTAACTGGTGATGGTAAAATAGATGATTTAATTGCTCCTTTATGGTCTATTAAAAAAGTAACTATTTTAAATGATATTGATAAACAAATGAAAGAACTTGATATTTATCAAGGAGATTTATATAAAAAATAGCCCATCTCTGGACTATTTTTTATACTATTATTATATATTATTTTTTAAGTTATTTTGTCTCAAATTTGTTTCAAATTTGTCTCAAAAAACACTAACCTATTATAATTGGTTAGTGTTTTTATTATTATCTTTATTCAGTTTCAATAAGTCCGTAATCACCATCATTACGACGATATACAATACTAATAGCATCTGTTTCAGTATCGCGATATACGAAGAATGAATGTCCGATTAATTCCATTTGCATAATTGCTTCTTCCATATCCATTGGTTTTGGAGTAATTGTTTTTGTTTTTACTAATACGTCTTCTTCTTCATCTTCTAAAGGTTCAATTGATGCTAAATTGAATGCAAGTTTATTATCTTTAGATTTTCTGTTTAATCTAGTTTTATACTTTCTAATTTGACCTTCTAATTTGTCGATAACTAAGTCAATTGCATTGTATAAATCTTGATCCACAACTTCTGCTCTTAAAAGTACATATTCAGTAGGAATTGTCACTTCAATTTTTTGTCCGTAAGGATAAGTTCTTACAAGTACTTTGGCTTCAACATTTTCACTTACAATGAAGTATTTGTCTAATTTTGATAATTTTTCATTGACTTTTTCTTCAATTGCTTCAGTAATTTCAATGTTCTTTCCTCTTAATGTAATTTTCATAATTAATTCCTCCTTTTGATAACTATATTATACTATAAACTTTCTTAAATTCCTACTTTAATATGCTTTTTTATCTTGAACAAAAAAGAGCAATAATAAAAAAAGCTCAATTTATGAGCCTTTTTTTACATATATTTTTTTAAACTTTCTACCTTATCCAATTGTTCCCATGGTAAATTAGCTTCAGGTCTTCCAAAATGACCATAAGAAGCTGTTTTTTTGTAAATAGGTGTTCTTAAATTTAGTGTATGAATAATTCCTGCTGGTGTTAAATCAAACTCTTTTTTGATTGCTTCAAGGATTACATCATGAGGTACTTTTTCAGTTCCTTTTGTATCAATATAAATAGATGTTGGTTCTTTAACACCAATAGCATAAGATAATTGGATTTCAAGTTCATCACACATATCAGCTGCAACTACATTTTTAGCGATATATCTTGCCATATATGCAGCAGAACGGTCTACTTTAGTTGGATCTTTTCCAGAGAAAGCTCCTCCTCCATGACGTGCATAGCCACCATATGTATCAACAATGATTTTTCTTCCAGTAAGGCCTGTATCTCCATGAGGACCACCAATTACAAAACGTCCTGTAGGATTGATTAAAACACGATAATCTGTATTCATATCATATTTTTTTACAACTGCATCCATAATGTTTTCTTTAACAAATTTTTTAAATTCTGCTTCATTAAAATCATCATCATGTTGAATTGACATTAAAATTGTGTCAATAACTGGTTTTTCATCTGTATAGTCAATTGTTACTTGAGCCTTCATATCAGGTCTAGCCCATTTAAAGGTACCATCATGTCTTAAAGCTGAAGCATAACGAACTAAGTGGTGTGCAATTGAAATAGCTAAAGGCATATATCCTTCAGTTTCTTTAGTTGCATAACCAAACATAATACCTTGATCTCCTGCTCCTCCAACTTCTTCATTTGTTCCAAGAGCAATGTCACTTGATTGACTGTCCATTACAACTTCAATTTTACATGTTTTATAATCCATTCCTTTAGCTTCATCATCATAGCCAATTTCTTTTAAAACATTTCTTGCAACAGCTTCATAATCTACTTTTGCATTTGTTGTAATTTCTCCACCAATTACTACTAAATTTGTTGTTGCAAAACATTCACAAGCAACACGTGAATTAGGGTCTTGTTTAAAACATTCATCTAAAATCGCATCACTGATTTGATCACATACTTTATCAGGATGTCCCTCTGATACAGATTCTGATGTAAATAAAATTCTTTCTTTCATCTTTCTTCCTCCTTAAATAACAAATAAAAAAGCTTCCTAAAGAGAAAGCCGTTAGGAAGCTTTCTCTTATTGTTCAAGAATAAACTTGCTCAGTAAAGGCACCTTCTAACATATAGGGTTGCCACCACTTCATCGATCTTCATCTCATGGTTCTTAATAAGAGTCCTTTTTATTTTATTGATATTCTTCTTTTTTTAACGATGTCATTTTTTCTATGAGTTCATCTTCCAAACCAATCTCCTTTAAAATATGAGCAATTTTGATTTGTTGTTCTTTTCTTTCATTCAATTTCATCACCTAAAATAAGTTTGTGAAATCAAATAAAAATTATAATGAATTCAAAGACTAAAACATAATATTACAAACTCTCTATAAATGCAAGAAATTTGTACTATAATACACTAGAAATATTTTGTACTTCTAAAACACCTGGTACTTCTTCCATTAAGATTTGTTCAACACCATCTTTTAAAGTGTCATCAATCATCGTACAACCTGCACATGCTCCAAGCATTCTTACATAAACGATACCATCTTTAAAATCAACGTATTCAATATCTCCACCATCTCTTTGAAGATATGGTCTTAATTTATGAATGACATTTTTAATTTGTTCTTCGATATTTTCCATTTTAGCAAACTCCTTTTTATATCTTTGATTTTAATCATATAAATCCTACCATATTTTATATTTTTTCCTTATTAAATACAACACATATGCTTAAATTGTGCTATAATAGTGCCGCAAGGAGTGAAATCAAGTGACAAAACTTATCAAACGAGGGGATATCATTGATGTTAAAATAACTGGTATTCAACCTTATGGCGCTTTTGCACTTTTGCCTGATAATTCAACAGGATTAATTCATATCTCAGAAATATCAGATAAATTTGTTAAAAGTATTGCCAGTTATGTACGTATTAATGATATTGTTAAAGTAAAAGTCATTGATTTTGATCATTCTAGCAATCACGCCAAATTAAGCTTGAAAGCTGTTGACAATCGTTTTCGTAGAAAAGACAAAAAACTCGTCTATAAAAATCCTCGAAAACCAATTGTAGAAACACCTAAAGGTTTTTTACCTTTAGCTCAAGCAATGGAAGAATGGTTAAAACAAGGTGTAATGGAGGAAAACTAAATGATCACATTAGATTTATCAAAAGCAAAATTAGCTGAAGATTTAGGATCATACAAAGAAAAAGTAGCAGAAATTCATGATATGATTCGCAACAAAACAGGTGCTGGTAACGATTTCCTTGGATGGGTTGAATTACCAGAAAACTATGACAAAGCAGAAGTTCAATTAATGAAAGAAACTGCTGCTAAATTAAGAGAAAAAGTTGACGTATTATTAGTATGCGGTATCGGGGGATCTTATTTAGGAGCACGTGCTGCTATTGAAGCAATTAATGGTTTATATTCAGATGATAAAGTTGAAATCATCTATGTTGGAAATACTTTCTCTTCAAATTATATTCATCAAGTTGCTAAATATATCGAAGGTAAAGATTTCGCTATCAACGTTATTTCTAAATCAGGAACAACTACTGAAACATCTATTTCTTTTAGAATTTTCAAAGAAATGTGTGAAAAGAAATATGGTAAAGAAGGAGCTCGTGAAAGAATCGTAGCTACTACTGATAGAGAAAAAGGTGCTCTTAAAAAATTAGCTACAGATGAAGGTTATGTAACATTTGTAGTACCTGATGATATTGGTGGACGTTATTCAGTTTTAACTGCTGTAGGTTTATTCCCTATTGCAATGGCTGGTATTGACATTGATGAAATGTTAAAAGGTGCTAAAGATGCCATGGTTAAATATAACGATGCAAACATTGAAACAAATGATGCTTATCGTTATGGTGTAGCAAGACAATTATTAAATAAAGCTGGTTATTCAGCAGAAATGTTTGTAACTTACGAATTACAATTAAATAATGTTGCTGAATGGTGGAAACAATTATATGGTGAATCTGAAGGTAAAGAAAATAAAGGTATCTTACCTCATAGCGCTGTATTCTCAACTGATTTACATTCATTAGGACAATTTATTCAAGAAGGTTCTAAAGTATTATATGAAACAATTTTTGAAGTTAAAAATCCACAAAATGATATGATTATTCCAAGTGACCCAGATGATTTAGATGGTTTAAATTATTTAGCTGGTAAATCTGTTGACTATGTTAACAAGAGAGCATGTGAAGGTACTATTGATGCTCATGTTAATACTGGTAATGTACCAAATATCATTATTTCATTAGATAAAATGGATGCTTATGGATTTGGTTATATGGTTTATTTCTTTGAAATGTCATGTGCTATGTCAGTTTATTTCTTAGGAGTTAATCCATTCAATCAACCTGGTGTTGAAGTTTATAAGAAAAATATGTTCAAATTATTAGGTAAACCTGGTTATTAATATTTAAGAAAGTAGATTTGTTCTACTTTCTTTTTTTTTACATATTTTATAATGGTGATATGATGAAAAAAGGAAAATACGTTTTAATATTCATTCTATTTTTTATTATAGCTTATCTTTTTTCAAATCGTATCACTCCAAGAATTGAAAATATTGCTAGTAAAGAAACTCATCAATTTATTCAAATACTCATCAACCATACATCTTTTACTCAAAACATAGACTCCCATAAACTCTATAAAAAAGAAAATAATTCTATTAGCTTTCAAATGAATTATATCAATGATATAGCCTCTGATTATGTCAATAATCTTGAAGAAACTCTTTTAAGACTTGAAGAAGGAACTTATCAAAAAAAAGAGAAATCTCCTTATAATAAAAAACTTCTAAAAATCAATAAACAAAAAGGTATTATTGCTCAGATTCCTATTGGTGCACTTACAAATAATATTTTCTTGCAAAACATCGGTCCTTCTTTTTCGATTAAATATAAAACACTTTCTTTAACTTCTTCAAACATTGATAAAAAAATTAAAAATTATGGTATCAATCACCTTGCAATTTCTATAGATTTAAATATTACAATTGTTTTACAAGTTATTGTCCCTTTATATCATGAACATTTTAAAGAAAATTATACTATTCCTCTTGTCTATGAAATTATAGAAGGTGAAATTCCCTCATGGTATCAAAACTAAAAATTTTACAAAACTATTATCATCTTCCTTTAGAAGATCAATTCTCTTTTACTTATAACAATAAACATTATTATCTTACAAATAAACCATTCCCTCAATTTTATCAAAAATATCTTTCTTTATTACACATAGATCCTTTTAATATTATTGAAAATATTTATCATCAAAAACAATCTCACGGGTTTATACTTTATCAATTACAAGATACTTCAATTGATATTCAAAAACTTATTGCTGTTTCTCTTATACCTCAAGAAGCAAAAACAATAAATGATATTAAACAGTCTTGGATTCAATACTACCAATCTATTCTTACCTATACGTCTTTAAATTCTTTAGAGTATCAAATTACTTATTATACCCTATTTACTCTCTGTCAAGTTTCTATCGAACTTTTAAACCTCTATTTCTTACCAACAACATCTATTAACCTATCTTATCAACACAAAAATATCTTTTCATATGAAGATATTTATCTACTAGAAAATATAGAAATCAATTTATATATTCATGATATTTTCTATTTATATCTAAACAATACAATTACTATCAATCAATTAGAACAAATTATTAACGAACATAATCTTAATTCAAAAGATTTACAAATACTTTTATGTTATGCCCTTTTTCCTCAAGAATGTCTTAAACATTATCAAAAAGATTCTTTAATCAAAAAAAAGAAAAGATTAATGAAATATCTTAAAAAACTCTATTTCCTTATTCTTCTCCTTCAAAAATATATTCAAATTCCACCTCTTAAATGGATAAAGTAAACAATACAAAACTACCGCCATTCGGTAGTTTTTATTCCATAATATGATGTATTTATTTATTCATTGCTATATATTCTTCTAAACATACTCCTGATTCATTCATTTTTTTCGCATTTTCTTTTCCTACATAACGATAATGCCATGGTTCATACCCTACTTTTGTAATACTATTTTTATTTGTTGGATAGCGTAAAATAAAACCATATCTCCAACTATTATGTATCAGCCATTGTTGTTCAGAAGTTTTTTCTTGACTATGATCAAGACGTTGATTATTCATAGAAACAATATCTACTGCAAGCCCTAACTGGTGTTCACTCGTATTTGGTTTTGCAACCCAGTAAGCAGCTTTGTCGTAAGCTTCTTGCTTTGAATACCCTTGCTTTAAATATTTATTTACTTTATTTTGATAAAGTTGTTCTTGCTTTTTATATGTTCGATATGAAGAACAAATCAAAGGATTTAATCCTTCACTTTTAGCTGCTTTTAACATTGCTGTTAAATCTTTATAAATTCTTCGATCAACCATTTGATTATTATCTAGTCGTACTAAATCAACTTGCCAATCTTCAGGAAGAGCATTTTCAAAATTAACCAATGTTAACAATTCATTATCTTTATTTTGATGATTTTTGATTTTACTTGTAATTACTATATTTTGTTTATCATTTTGATGAATAATTAAAACACATAAACAAGTAACTATTCCTATAATCAAAAAAACAATTCCTAATACTTTTACTTTATTAATTTTTTTCACTTCAATTACTCCTTTCCATAAAAAAATGCATCTCTTTTACACTTTTAAGTGTATAAAAAAGATACATAAAAACATTATCAAAGAAGCATCAAAGTTGCATCAATAACCTGAAGCATCTGTTATATTGGCTTGATTACCAGCTATTTTAAATAAATATTTATACGTTTCTTTTTCAGATAAGCCCAAGTATTTTCTTCCAAAAATATAAATTTCCTCATCCTCCTTATCCCCATATTTTTTATTGTAATAATCATATTGATATATTAAATGTGTATCTACATCAATGATTGCATTAAAAATTCCTTCTTCATTTGTAAATCCTACCTGATAAACACTTACATTTTTTTTAGAATCTAATACATTACTATAAC
This sequence comes from Bacteroidaceae bacterium, assembly GCA_963618275.1. Classification (GTDB taxonomy): domain Bacteria; phylum Bacillota_I; class Bacilli_A; order Erysipelotrichales; family Coprobacillaceae; genus Faecalibacillus. The sequence goes on along the minus strand of CAVESC010000056.1, from coordinate 4,385 downwards.
GCTTCACTGTATAGTTATAACATACATAATTTTTATTAAAATTAAAGTCCGTTAAAATACCAAGATTTTGTAATGTAACTAATTGTTCATTAACGATTTCTCGAATTTTTTGAATATTTTCATCACTCATATCCTGTACTTGTGTTGTCGTAATAATATTATTCCCTCTATTTTCATAATCAACAATTAATCCTAATTTTTCCGCAACTGAAAGCTTACTTGTTTTTACGTTTTGTTGTTTGTTTTTTATTTTTTCAACTTGAAGATGACCAATTAATTTATCATCTTGTATTTTAGAAACACCTAAAGGAAGCAATGGAATAATTATTAATATTGTAATAGCAATAATAAACTTCAGCATATTTTTACAATTTTTCATCATCCTTCACTCCTTTTAAAACGACTGTCACCCTTGTTCCTTTTCCTAAAGTACTTTTAAAATCAATAGTACCCTGATGAATCTTAATAATTTGATCACAAATTGCAAGTCCTAAACCTGCCCCTCCAGCACTTCGAGAACGCGATTTATCAACCATGTAAAATGCTTCTTTAATTTTATTTAATTCTTCAGCAGCTATGCCACATCCATTATCTTCGATTATAAACTGATAGCCATTTTCTAATCTATTTCCTTTTAAAAATATTTTGCCATTTTCTCCTACTGATTTACGAGCATTATCAAGCAAATTTAAACAGACTGTTTTCATCAAATCAGGTTCAATATAGAGTTCTCCAGGTTCAATTTCAACAATAAACTCTATTTGTTTTTCCATTAATAAGCCTACTGTATCAATAATCCCTTGAAAAAACTCTTGAGCATTCACTCTGTACATTCTAAAATCTTGTTTTTTTAAAACAATCAATTCTAATAACTTCATTGACATAGATTCTAGACGTTTTCCTTCAACAACAATTAAATTTGAATAATTAACAATTTCTTCTTCACTTAAACGTTTTGAACGCAACATATCTCCATATCCTATAATAGATGTCAAAGGTGTTTTTAATTCATGAGCAAAATTTCCTACAAACATTTCTTGTCTTTCAACAGCTTCATGTAATTCTTTCATTGTTTTTTCTAAACGTCTAGCCATCGTATTAAAATCTCTTGTCAGTTGCCCAATTTCATCTTCACTACTTACTCTTACTGGAGCAATTGAATGTCCATCCGCAATTCCTTTTGTTGCCTTAGATAACCTTTTAATTGGACTAACAAGCCATCTTGTTATAACAAAAATGACAATAGTACTTATAGCTAAGAGTATGAGCGTATAATAAAATAATGTTCTAAATTGATTTTCGCGATTTAAAAAAAGTTCAGAAATATCTCGCATATTTTCAAAATAGAGTTTTGTTTTATTTAAAGAAAAGCTTCTAAGAGCTTGTAATTTATAACAATTTTTATTCTTTAAAACAACATAGCCTCTTTCATTTTGAGATATTTTCTTAAGAAATTGTTGATCATCTTTAAAAGCATTATTTTGATAAATAATATCTCCATTTTCATCTCGAATACAAAAAGAAACACTACCATTAAATGTTTCAACAATCATATTAGAAAATAGATTTTCAAGCGAATTAAACCGTTCTTTAGAAGTTTCTTCTTTAAGTGTCAATTCTTCTAAATATGGATATAATTCAAGCGTGAATGAATTTACTAAAATATCATTTTCCTGATAGACACTCTCTATTTCACGTTCAAAGGAATTATTAAAATTCGTTTGAATCAACATATAACCTCCCACACTAAAACAAATAAGCATTATTGTCATAATACTAAAATAAAGTTTCCAAAAAAATTTCATTAATCAACCTCCAAACGATAACCAACTTTATAAACAGGAACAATTTTATCTTCTAATCCCAGTTTTTTTCGCATCCTTTGTACATGTAAATCAACTGTTCGACTATCTCCCATATAATAATCACCCCACACCGCTTCATAAATTCGATCACGAAATAAAGCAATATTTTTATTTTGAATAAACAACAATAACAAATCATATTCTTTTACTGTTAAGTTGATTACTTGGTTATTTTTCTTAACAATACGTGAAAGTGTATCAACAGTAATATCATAAACACTTAAAACTGTAGCTGTTTTATGATAGCGACGTAATACAGTTTCTACACGAGCTAGCAATTCAATAATTTCAAAAGGTTTTACAATATAATCTTCAGCACCTAGTTTTAATCCCTTAACACGATCTTTAACATCACTTTTTGCAGTTAAAAAAATGACTGGAATCTCTAAAGGTCGAATATATTCCATTAATTCATAACCATTAATCTCAGGTAACATAATATCTAGTAAAATTAAATCGAAATGATTATGATCTATTAATTCAATAGTTTCTTTACCATCAAATGCACATATACAACTATATCCTGCATCTGATAAATTAATTTTAATAAGTTTACTAATCGGTCTTTCATCTTCAACAACTAATATTTTTGTCATGGAATCACCTCACTATTTCATTTTACATCTAAATTGCATCATTTTTGAATCATTTACACAAAAAAACACACTTACTAAGTAAGTGTGTTAACTCCAACAATCAAATTTATTATCAATCCAACAATAAAAGATGCCTATTATCAAGAATAAAAAATAGATTATATCAAAACCTTTTCTTTAAGTATAGTTAATAGAAATTTTACAATCTATTTTTTTAATAACGATATGTTGTATATTTTTAAAAAATACAAGATTTTTTACATATCTTCTCATTTTATAAATTATAAAATTGTCCGTTAATCAATTTATTTTAATTAATTTTTTTATTCTTTGTTAAATACAACATTAAAATTATATCACATCCTATTATAATTGCTCCGCTGTAGTTGTACCAATTATTCCCTGTTTCTTGACTAAAGGACATAAATAATAGTCCTATAAAATTAAATATATTATCTCTTTTATTTTTTTTTATAAAATATAGAGAACAAATTAAATATAGAATAGTTCCTATAATAATAATGTATTTTTCCATAATCATTAGCTCCTTTTAGTTTATTCATTTCTTTTTATTATAGGTAAGCGCTCCCCTTACTTAAAGGATATCACAAATGTCGCGTATGTCAACTATTACTTATTTAATATAGGTATTGAATTAAATATGTTATATATTTATAATTTGATTAGGTGATATGATATGGCAAAAAATACAAAAGGATTTTTTAAAATGGAGATGTTGCTATTAAAAATAATAAGCGAAGGTGACTGTTATGGTTATCAAATAGTCCAAACTCTAGATAAAATATCCAATGGAACAATACATATAGCCGAAGGTACAATGTATCCTATTTTATATAGACTATTAGATGACGGATTAATTAGTGATGAAAAAAGACTTATTGGTAAAAGGCAGACTCGTATTTATTATCATATTGAGGATAAGGGCGTTGTACATATGCAAAAGCTATATGAAGAATATTTAACAATGATTAATAGTATTGAAAGAATTATGGAGAACAAATATGAAAGTGAATAAAAATATAAACAAATATATCAAAGATTGTAAACATTTTTTCCCATTTTTATCAAAAAATGAAAAGATTTTTTTAAAAAGATTAAAAACAAATATCATTGAAAATATCGATTCAAATGATATAACTTATGATGATTTATGTGATGAATTCGGTTATCTTTCTGACATTATTATTTCGTATTTTGAAGATCAGGATGCTAATTATTTAATTAAACAATCTCGAATAAGAAATATTTTAAAAAAAGCAATCATTATATGTACTGTAGCAATCCTAGTATGTTGTCTATGGAGGGGAATACTTATTTATAAAAGCTATCGTGATTCAGAAAATTCAAAAGTCAAATATATAGAATATACAATTGAAGAAGTGGATTAATTATTAAAAAAAGTTACATTACAATAATGATTCCTAAATGGATAATCAATAACTTAAGAGACCTCTATATTATAGCGATTATTTATAATATACGAGGTCTTTTGTTAGACAATAGCCTAAAAAACACAATAATAAGCGTATTTTATTTTTATCATCACCTGTTTCTACATTAAAACAAAAAGAAATAAAGCTACAGCTCAAAGATGTGTAAATCTTGTAGCAATAGAAACACAAATTTATTCAGTTACATTAAATTGTAGTTCAAATGAATCCTTATCTTAAAACTATATATCTTATTAAATGAGCATTTAGATAGATATATCAAGTCACATCAACTCTAATCTCCTAGTTTGATGTTATAGTATACTAATTTAATAAATAAATTGAAGCTCCATTATTGACACGGAGCCTTCCTTTCCACAAAAAAACACACTTACTTAGTAAGTGTGTTAGCTCCAACATGGAGCGGGTGATGGGAATCGAACCCACGTAGTCAGCTTGGAAGGCTGAAGTTC
>CAVESC010000055.1:0-18967 GCA_963618275.1 Bacteroidaceae bacterium | reverse complement strand
TAATGATAAAACTTTTTGAATTCATAGTAAAGGCAACCTTGTCTAACATAGCCATTTTTTAGTTGTTTGTATTTTTGATGAATAAAAATGTTTTTTAATTTCATCAATGAAATTCTGTATAAAATTATTCATTTATTTTCTCCTTGATGTCATCTAATAATGAAGATAATTCATCTAAAGATAAAAGTGTTGCTCCTGAAGCAAAAGCATGTCCTCCACCTCGATATTTATTAGCTATTTCATTAACAGGTATATGTCTCGATCTCATTGAAACACGCCAATTTTGATCTTTTGTATTTTCTGTAATAGCTAACCATACTTTATATTCTTCAACAGAGCTTAATAAATTAACAAAGTCAGAACCTCTTTCTCTAGAAATATTTAATTTTTTCAAATCTTCATCTTTTAAAATATAATAAGCAATACCCTCATCTTCAACATAGTGATTTAAAATAAACGCATTTACTTTTAAATCTTTAGCATGCTTCATGTACATTCTTTCATAAAGCGCTTGCATATCAAAACCATATTTATATAAATACATTGCTGCTTCAAAAGTACGTTCATCTGTAGCAGAATACATAAATCTATTAGTATCACCAATAATTCCCATATAAAGAGCAGCTGCTCCAAAACTTGAAAGTTTTACACGTTCATTTTTTAAAAATAAAGCAACTATTTGACTACAAGAAGAAGCTGTACTATCTTCTAAATTTAAATTTCCATATGAATCAACAACAATATGATGATCAATCTTTATAATTTCTTTACAACGACTAATATCACCATCAATTCTTTCTTGATTTGCCGTATCTAAAACAATTCCTAAGGTTGGTTTTTCAAAAGTTGGTTTATTAATTTCTCCCGTAAATTGATATTTAGCCACTAAATCAGAAGAAAAATCGCCAGCAAAATATACTTTTTTATATTCAAATGTGTTTTTAATTAAATCATACATTCCAAATTGACTTCCAAAAGCATCATAATCTGGATTAATATGACGATATAAACAAATACTCTCGTATTCTTCAATTTTATTTAAAATCTCTTCTATCATAATTTTCACCCCGTTCTATAATAACATACCTGAGGCAAAGAAAAAACCTGTTTACACAGGTTTATAAATCTAACAAGCGAACAGTATCTCTTGCTATCATAACTTCTTCATTTGTTGGAATAACCATTACTTTAATTTGAGAATATTGATGTGAAATCACACGATTTTCATCGCTTCTAATACTATTAAGTTCTTCATCTAAGAAAACACCAAACGCTCTTGAAACGTTGTCAATAATTAAGCGTCTTAAATAAGCTGCATTTTCACCAACACCTGCTGTAAAGCAAATAGCATCACAACCACCTAATTCAGCATAATATTGTCCTATATATTTTGAAACAATACGTGCATATAATAAACCAGTTAATAAAGCACGTTCATTTCCTTCATTAAATAATGCATTTTCAATATCTCTAGAATCAGAAGAAATTCCTGAAATACCAAGCATTCCAGATTTTTTATTATAAATTTCTAAAACTTCATCTGCTGTTTTATTTAATTTTTTGCATAAATATGGCATAACTGAAGGGTCAACATCTCCACTTCTTGTTCCCATCATCACACCAGCTAGAGGCGTAAATCCCATGGATGTATCAATACATTTACCATCTTGGACAGCTGAAATACTAGCTCCATTTCCTAAATGACAAACAATTATTCTTGATTCTTTAGGATTACCTAACATTTCAATAGCTTGTTGAGAAACATATTTATGACTTGTTCCATGAGCACCATATTTTCGTACTTTTAAATCTGTATAATATTCGAATGGTAATGGATATAAATATCTTTCTTTATCTAATGTTTGATGGAATGCTGTATCAAAAACAAAAACATGTCCTACATGATCTGGTAAAGCTTCTTTAAATGCTTTATATCCAATAATATTTGCAGGATTATGTAGAGGCGCTAATTCTGCTAAATCTGCAACCTTTTTGACTGCTTCTTCATCAACAACTACAGAATCGTCAAAATCTTCTCCCCCATGTACAACACGATGACCTACTGCATCTATTTCTTCCAAACTTTCGACAATATGATGATCAACTAGTGCTTTTAATAATAAATCAACAGCAACTTGATGATCAGGAATCGGTGTTTGTGTTTGTATCTTTTCTCCATTTACTTTAATCACAAAATTTCCAACTTCTTGTCCAATTCTTTCAACTAAACCCGAAGTAATAACTTCTTCACTTGGCATATTGATTAATTGGAATTTTAAAGAGGAACTTCCTGCGTTAACCGCCATTACTTTTACCATAATTTACCTCCTAACAATATAAGTATATTGTACCTAATTTAATACATAAAAACAATATTTCCAAGTGAAATTATCAAAAAAATGTAAGCTCTTTCAATTTAAATAAAAATAAAAGAACAGTTTTCTTATTTTTTAAGAAAACCATTCTTTTTTACTATTTATTATATGAAGAACGAGACATTTGTTCTTGTCCCATTTTAACTAATCTTTTAGTAATTTCTCCACCAACAGAGCCGTTTGCTCTAGCTGTTGTATCAGGACCTAAATTAACACCAAATTCATTTGCAATTTCGTATTTCATTTGGTCAATAGCATTTTGAGCTCCTGGTACAACTAATCTATTGCTGTTATTACTTTGTGCCATGTTGTGTCACCTCCTGACACTCATATTTTGTGTCAGGAATAAAAAACTATACTCTTTTTTTTAAAAAATATCTTCATCATTTTTATAATTTGCATCAACCACAACTGTTTCAACTGTATCCACACATTCATTTATATATGTTTCATAATCAAAAGTTGCTTCAAAAGCTTCCGCTTTATAACTTCTAGGTTTTGTTGCAGGTGCTTTTGGTGTGAAGATTGTACAACAATCTTCATATGGTCTAATAGAAATATCATAGGTATTTATTTTTTGAGCAATATCTATAATTTCTAATTTATCAAGACATAAAACTGGTCTTAATACAGGAATTGAAATAACTTGATTAATAACATTCATACTATCCAATGTTTGTGATGCTACTTGTCCAATACTTTCCCCATTAACAAGCGCTAAACAATGATTTTTTAAAGCTAATTTTTCACCAATACGGTACATCATTCTACGCATAACTGTCATTGCATAGCTTTCATCACAATGATCATAAACGGCAAGTTGTAATTTTGTAAAATTAACAACATGTACTGTAATTTTACCATGCGTATAATGTCTTAATTGGTCAACAAGATCAAAAACCTTTTCTCTTGCAAATTCATTTGTGTATGGTGGTGCTGCAAAATGTACACATTCAATGTCAACACCACGTTTTAAAGTTAAATATCCTGCTACTGGTGAATCAATACCACCAGATAACATTAATAATGCTTTTCCACCAATACCAACAGGATAGCCACCTGCTCCTTTAATGACATTCGTCATCACATAAATTGCATCATGTCTAATTTCAACAGTTATTAACATTTCTGGATGATGAACATCAACTTTCAACTGTCTATCTACATGATGAAAAACATGTCCAGCAATTTCTCTATTGATATCTTGAGATTTTTTAGGAAATGTTTTGTCACTTCTTTTAGTATTAATCTTAAAAGTAGTTCTTGTATCCTCGTTAATCATTTTAGCGATAGCATCTTTGACAATATCTAAGTCTTTTTCAAACTTATAAGCATTCGAAAAAGAATGAATACCAAAAACTGTCTTTAATTTTTCATTAACTAACAAATGATCTGCTCCATTTAAATAAATATATAAACGATCATATTGCAGTTGATATTGCAATTGTGGAAATTCAAAAAGAATTTCTTTTGTATTTTTTAATAATTTTTGTGTAAATAATTTTCTATTTTTACCTTTTGTTGTAAGTTCTCCAAAACGAACGACAATATAATTTGCTTCCATATCTTACCTCTGTTTTTTTATTGAATCTAATACCTCTTTTAAACAATAAATAAATTTATCAATTTCTTCTTCTTTTGTCAAATCACTTATACTTACCCTTAATGCACTTTTAGCCACTTCATCAGGTAAATGTAATTGTTGCATAACTCTAGAAACATCACTTGTTTTAGAACTACATGCACTTCTTGTTGAAATTAAAATATCTTTTTCTTCTAAAGCATGCAAAATAACTTCCGGTTTATAACCAATACAAGAAAAATTAACAATATGACTTGACGCGTTTCCTCCTGTATTAATGACAACATTAGGAATTTTTTGTAGTTCTTCTATTAAATATTTATTTAATTTTAAAACATACTTTTGTTTGTTTTCAAAATTTTCCAATGCTAATCTTAATGTTTTAGCAAGTACAATATACGTACATGCATTACTTGTTCCCCCACGTAAACCATACTCTTGTTGACCACCATTAATAAGAGGAACTAAAGTAGTTGATTTTCTTTTAAAAAGCAGACCACTTCCTTTTAACCCATTTATTTTATGTGCAGAAAATGATGCACAATCTATACCATTTAAATCAATTTTTATTTTTCCTAAAGCTTGTACCATATCAACATGAAATTTAATAAGTGGATACTTTTTAAGCAATTCTTTTATTTCTTCAATAGGTTGAATTGAACCGACCTCATTATTAATACACATAACACTAATTAAAATTGTGTCATCTCTAATACTTTTTTTGACATCCTCAATTTGAATATGTCCTGTATGATCAACTGGCAAATAAGTAACTTCATAACCAAAAACTTCTTCCAATTCTTTACATGTTTCATAAACTGAAGAATGCTCTATTGAAGTCGTAATAATATGTTTACCTCTATTTTGATATTGAAAAGCAATACCTTTAATTGCCATATTATTTGCTTCACTACCACAACTTGTAAAAATCATTTCCTCTTCATGGACATTTAACATTTTAGCCAATAAACTTCTTGATTTTTCTAACAAGCGATTAACTTCAATTCCTTGACTATAAATACTATCTGCATTATAAAAATACTTTTCCAATAATTGTGTATACGTTTTTAAAACTTCCTTATGATAAGGTGTCGTTGCAGCATAATCTAGATATACCATATTTCCCTCCATATTTTATTTTTATTCATTTTCAACTAACATATGACCTTCATGAAAAAAGTCCTATTCAGCCTTAGGACTTTTTTTATTAATCAACATTTCATAAGAGTCAGGTTTTATTTTTTCAATAATATCAACTGCTGTAGATAAAGCTTTTGTATATTCACCATTTCTATAAAGTAACTCTGCTTTCGTAAGTTCAGTATTTACTTCTAAAAACGACGAACGATATCTATTTCCAAAAACAATAGCATCTTCTACCATTTCTGCAGTTACAATTAAATTATGAACATTATCATATAATTTATAAATAACATCTCTTGCAGCATCTACTTGTAACGATAAACTTTTCAAATCAATAGGTCTTTTTCTAATAAAGTTTAAAATTGCATCCGCCTTTTTATATGAGTCATCAATATAATCTTGATACGATTCACTAATCATTGGTAAATGTTTATTTCTAATCTCAGATTTAATTTCTAATAAAACAATATTAATATTATCTAATTCATCCAATGCTCTTTTTTCTTGAATACGCAAAGTTTCTGCTAATTCATTATGTCTAATTAAAGAATCGTTATATGGCTTACTTTGTTCTACAATTCTAGAAAAATTATCAATCATTTCTATATAAGAAAAATCTTTTGTTTCAATAATTTTTGTAATTTCTGCTAAATCATCTACAATTGCTTGAAATTGATCATAATCTTTTTCAATTGTAATCGTATAGTCATCCAAAATATAATTTTCTTCTATTTCACGAATACTCTCTTTTGCTTTTGCAAGACCACTTTCAATTGTATTAACAAATTTATAACATTCATTTCTTTTTTCTTCATAAAGTGTATAAGCATTTTTTTCTTTTTCAAAATCAGAATATAATAAATTAAGTTCCTCTGTCATTAATTCAATAGTTTGACCAACATTTTCCAATTCAAGATTTTTAATATTATATCCTGTGTTTTGTAAATCACTACTAATTTTAGAAAGTCTCACACTCGCATTCATTCTTTCTACTGCAAAATCTTTTTCTTGCATATCTTTCATGATTGACTTTAATTCATTCAAACGTTTTGGTAAATATTGTCGAACAATAGAAATATATGTAGGTAAATCCTTTAATTTTTGATTTAATGCATCAATATCTTCAGAAATTTTTTCTGTATCAATTTTTGCTTCTTCAAATTGTTGGTTATTCATATAATTTTCTAATTCTACAAAACGCTCATCAATATCATGAAACACTTCTTGAACTTTTGGTACATAATCTTCAACTTTAAAACGAATTTGAGCATAAGTATCATTTGTTGCACGATATTTTTCTTTAACTTTAATAATTTCTAATCTTTGAATATTTTCTATTTCTGTGATTACTTCAATATCTTTTAAAAGTTGTTTAGACTCTTTAGCATAATGTAAAACTTTTTCTTCTAAAGTACTCATCTTTTTTTGTACACCACGTAACTTACAATAATAAAGTGACTCATCAATATCATTAACAAGAGGAATGATTTCTTCATTTTGAAGATTAGATAACTCAGAAAATTTCGAATCATATATTTCATATTTTTCTTGTAATTCAGGCATGTTTTTAGCAATCCCCTTAACTCTTCCCAAACGGTATTGAATAGGCAATGACTTGATTGCATTCGTTTTATTTTCTAAATCTACGATTTCATTACGATAATGTTTTAGTTTCAATAAACGATAAATTAAAATCAGTAATATCAAACCAAGGATACTTACTGAAATAATAACAATCATTTTCATTCCAATTATATTTATAATTTCATTCAAATATTTCATGTCAACAACCTCTTTTAATCACATTTCTATAGATAATTATATCATGAAGTCATATACTTGTCTAAATCTAATTTTGTTTCTTTGAAATAAAATAAAATGATGCCATAAAAATAATTAGAAATCCAACTAAAATAAAAAAATCAATTTTTTCTTTTAAAAAAAATAACGAAAAAAGATAAGTAAATACAGGATTAAAAGCCATAAAAAAACTTGTTTTTAATGGACCGATTACTTGAATAGATGAAAGATAAATACATTGTATATACGCATATCCAATTCCTGAAGTTAATATAAACAACCAAAAACGTAAAGTATTTACTTGTGTAAACAATTGTTCTTTTACAAAGAACAATAAAATAATAAACTCAAAAAATGCAATAATTAATAAATATAGATTATAAATGTACGGATTATGTGATGTGTTTTTTAATTTATAATTTCCAAAATTATAAACAAATAAAGCTATCACTAAAAAAAGAATACCTTTATCTATATCAAAAACTCTAAAATGAATTGCACACAAAAATCCACAAATTGTCATACATAAAGAAAAAAAGATTTTAAAATTCCATTTAGAAAATGATGTAGCTATCAAAAACATACTAGCTGGCGCTAAAGAATTAATGGTTGCTGTCATAGTTCCATCTACGAACTGTAACGCATAATAAGTTAATAAAAAATTGATAACGTTAATGAAATTAGTTTGCAAAAATAATTTTTTTAATGATACTTTTTCAAACGCTATTTTTTTATGATAAATAAAAACCATCAGCGATAAAATTGAAAATAATAATTTTAACATTGTTAAAAACATTGGATGAAAATAATCATAATTAAGTTTAGTTACAATAACATTTAATCCCCATATAATATTTGCTAATAATAAATGAATATAAATCATTTGTTTCACCATTAATATTTTAAACAAAAGAAAAACATATTAATCAAGAAACTGATCAATATGTTTTTTATCCTTTTCTAATTGTTCTTTCAAATGATCTAATGATTCAAATTTACATTCATCTCTTACTCTAAAAACGAAATCTACATCAACACTTTCTCCATAAATATTCTGATCAAAATTAAAAATATTAACTTCTAGAGACAAACTATGAATAACACCAACCGTTGGATTATAACCAATATTGGCCATACCTTTATAACGTTTACCATGTACTATAAGATAAACACCATAGACTCCTTTTTTTAAAACCACATAATGTCCATAATTAATATTTGCTGTTGGAAAACCTATTTTTCTACCATTTTGCAAACCATATATAACCTCACCAGAAACACGATATGGACGTGTCAATAAATGGTTTGCCTTTTCAATATAGCCATCATTCAATAAGGACTTTATATAAGAAGAAGATACTTTTAAAGAATTCTCAGTATATTCATCTACAACCGTAACGTCAAAAAAAGAATTATTAGCTAAAGTAGAAATATCACCTTTTCCCCTGTTTCCAAAATGAAAATCAAAACCACATACCACATGCTTAATACAATGATTTATAATATATTTTTTTAAAAATATATCTGGTTCCAAACGAGCAACTTCTTGATCAAAGTCAATAATATAAAAATAATCAAATTTCCATTCCTTTAAAACCTTTATTTTTTCAGATAACGACATTAGATATGTATAATCGTTTTTTTCTAAAATTTGTTTAGGATGTATAGAAAATGTCATGATTGCTTTTTTTAGACCTTTTTCTTTAGAAATGTCATCTACTTTTTTTAAAAGTTGTTGATGTCCTAAATGTACGCCATCAAAAAAGCCTAATGCACAAACAGCATCTTGCACTTTAAATTGACTATTAATTGATAAATGAATAATTTTCATCACCATAATCCTCTTACATTTTTTAAGTACCCTGTCCCTGTACTTTCGTAAATAGCCAATAATTTATTTTGATTATCATAAATAGCTACTTTACCAGTTAAATCGCTTTTAATTTGTTTACCATGATAAACAATTGTTGGATCTTCTAATATTAATTTTGGATAATCATCCAAAGCTTCTTCTATTGAATGTAAAATATAGTCACCTTTTTCAAGCTGTTCTAAAGTAATACAATCATCAATTGAAAAACATCCTGCCTGTCTTCTTTCAAGATGAGACATATGACCTGGATAACCTAATTTTCGAGCAATGTCTACACATAAAGAACGAATATATGTTCCCTTGGAACATTTCACATCAAAAACGACTTCATTATTTGAAAACGAAATCATTTTAATCATCATGATTTCTATATCTCTTTCTTTAATATCTACTTCTTCACCATTTCTTGCATATTCATATAGTTTTTTTCCATTCACTTTAATCGCTGAATAAATTGGTGGCTTTTGTTTAGATTTTCCTAAAAATGAATCCAAAACATTAACTACTTGATCTTTTGATAAAGCACCAACTTCTTTTTCTTCTAATACTTTACCACTTGCATCATATGTATCTGTGCTTTTTCCAAGTGATAAAGTTGCTCTATAAAATTTTGAATCACTCATTAAAAATTGAATAGCTTTTGTCGCTTTATTAACACATACTACTAAAACACCTGTTGCATCTGGATCTAAAGTTCCACAATGTCCAACTTTTTTTGTATGTAATTTTTTTCTTACAATACCTACAATATCATGGCTCGTATAGCCCGCAGGTTTATTTATTAATAAAATTCCGTCCATTAATTAATCACCTCTTACATTCTAACAAAATATCTTCTTTTTGAAAATAAAGTCATTTATTATTTTCTGCTATTTTATAATTGAAATCAACCAGTTAATAATAAATATTATAATATTTATAAAAACGACCGTCGCTCCAACAGGTGTAGAAAATAAAATAGATAAAATAATACCTATAAATGCTCCAATAACCGATAAAATTGCCGAATAGACAACAACCCCTTTAAAACTATTCATAATTTTCATCGCCGATAATGCTGGAAAAATAAGTAATGCTGTAATTAATAAAGATCCTACTAAATTCATTGCTAGTACAATAATTACAGCTGTTAATACTGCAATTATTAAATTATATAATTCTGTCTTTTTACCTGTAGCCTTCATAAAATCTTCATCAAAAGTAACTGCAAAAATACGATTATAAAACAAAATATAAAACAAAACAACAAGTAATGACATAATAATACAAACACCAACTTCAAAATGTGTTAGTGTCAAGATAGTAGTAGATCCAAACAACGTTGAACAAACATCACCTGAAACATTTGCTGAAGTTGAAAAAACATTCATTACTAAATATCCAATAGCAAGTGCCCCTACAGACAGCATTGCAATAGCAGAATCACCTTTGATTTTTGTATTTTGCCCTGTTCTCAATAAGAAAATAGCTGCAATAACAGTTACAATCATAATAAATAAAGTTTGTGAAGTAAATTGTAAAACCGTTGCAACAGCCATTGCTCCAAAAGCAACATGCGATAGGCCATCACCAATAAACGAAAAACGTTTTAAAACAAGTGTTACACCTAATAAAGATGAACATAATGCAATAAGCACTCCTACAATTAAGGCATATTGTACGAAAGGATAAGAAAAATAGTATTGCAATGTTGAAATAAAACTAGTCATTATAAATCTCCTTTCCATACTTTTCAATAAATATATTTTTTTCCATAAAAATAGGTGATTTTTTCTTTAAAAATAAAACATGAGTTGCATATTTTAATACCGATAAATCATGAGAAACCATGACTATTGTCATCCCTTGTTTATTTAATTCTTTTAATAAGCTATAAAATTCTTGGGTAACTTGTGGATCTAATCCAGTTACAGGTTCATCCAATAATATAATTTTGTCTGATGCGCATAAAGCTCTTGCTAATAAAACACGTTGTTGTTGTCCTCCTGATAATTGTCGATAACTTTTATTTTGTAAATGCATAATCCCCAATTTTTCCATTTCCTGTTTAGCATGATTTTTTTCTTTTTTTGTATAAAATGGTCGATATTTTAATTGTGACAACATTCCTGATAAAACAACTTCTTGAACAGTTGCTGGAAAATCCTTTTGAATAACAGTTTGTTGGGGAAGATAACCGATTTCTGATTTTTTCAAATCTTTAGAAAATGAAATTTTACCAACCTTTTTTTCTTTTAAATCTAAAATTGTCTTGATTAAAGTGCTTTTCCCTGCCCCATTTTCACCTATAATGCATAAATAATCATTTTTATTAATTTCAAAATTTATATTTGAACAAACAATTTCATCATCATATCCCAATGATAAATTTTCTACTTTTATATATGACATAATATCTCCTTGTTTTTTATAATGCTTTTTTTAACATTTTTAAATTATATTTCATTGCTTTTAAATAGCTATAGCCATTTTTGATTTTTTGATCATCTACTGATTGTAAAGAATCTAAATATACAATTTTTTGATTTTTCCTTAGTGTATTATCTTTTACTGTTTGTGCAATTTTTAAATTTGTTTGATCTATAACAAAAATACTTTTTAAATTTAATTGATCTATTTTATTTGCTAAAAAAGTAATTGTATAAAAACTAGCTTCAACATCTGCCGAACACCCAGGAAAAGCAGCATAGTATTTTAAGCCATAATCATCTAATAAATATCTAAAAGGAAAACGATCAGCGAAAAGTAATGTTTTTGTAGTTGCACTTTCTACCACTTGTTGGTATTGAAGATTCAAATCATCAAGTTCATTTAAATAACGTTTTGTATTTTCTTCATATATTTTTTTATTTTTATCATCTAGTTTTTGAACTTCATTTGAAAGATATTGAACAACTTCATGAGCATTGATAAGTGAAAGCCAAACATGCTCATCGTATTCAGTTTCTTCTTCATCTTCATCATGATCTCCCTTCATTCCTTCTACATGTTCTTCTTCCTTGATTCTCTTTTTTAAAACATTCATCATATCAACAACTAACATATTTTTATTTGTTGCTTCTTTTAATGCATCCTCTACCCATTTTTCCGACTCTCCACCCACATAAACAAATAAATCAGCAGATGATACTTTTGCAAGATCTTGAATCGTTGGTTGATAACTATGTAAATCTGCACCATCTTTAATAAGTAAAGTAAGTTCAAATGATTGATTATTCTTTCCAATTATTTCCTGAATCCAGTTATATTGAGCATAGGTCGTACAAACGATGCTTTTTTTAGATGTTTCTTTAGTTATAGATACGCATCCTGTTAACACAAAACAACACAATGATATTAGTATGTATTTTAATAATTTATTCATTTTGTCTCCTTTTTTAACATACATGTCTTACATAAGCCTCCAATAGTTGAAATATCACAATCTAGAAAGAATTCATAATCTTTTTCTAACATGGTAATGATTGGATTCATCGATTCTTTTTTGATATGAATGATTTTTCCACACTCTTTACATTGTAAATGAAGATGTTCATGACATTGGCTTAATTTTTGATTAAGACGGTACATCCATACCTCATTATTCCCAGATTTATATTTAATTAGTTGTCCGTCTTCAACAAGTTGTTCTAAATTCCTATAAATAGTTGAAATATTTACTTTCATATCATTTTCTACAATATAATCATAAATATCATGTGCTCGAAAACATTTATCACTACATATCTTTAAATAATTTTCTATCAATTGAAATGTTTTTGTTTTATATCGCATATTACCACTCCTAATTTGCAATTCGTTTGCATTTTCCTAGATTGTAGCATTCCTCATTTATCATGTCAACAAATATGCAATTCATTTGCAAATTAAAAAGCCATCTTACGATGACTTTTATTCATGTATAAATACCATATCTTTCATAGATACTAAATTATAAATATTTTTTACATCTTCCAATTGTAAATTAATACATCCATGAGATCCTCTTGTTTTATATAAATCAGGTGACCATTTACTCCAATCACTTCTGTTCATATAATGATATCCTGTTCCAGTCCATGTAATACGAACCCAATATTTAGTTGGAGTTGTATAATCAGCTCCTGTTAAAGTATATTCTAATTTTTTATCCTTTATATACCAGCAACCTGTCTTTGTCGCACGCGAAGGATCACTTGGAAGACCAGTTACACATTTAGCACTATAAACAACTTGACCATTTTGAAAAACGTAGACCATTTGTTCTGAAATATCAACTTCACTATATGTTTGTGTATTATAATCATCAACAGGATTATCAAAATTCATCTTGTAACCCTTGTTTTTATAAATTGGTTCTAATTCTTTTATAAGTTTCTTCTTATTTGTTTTATTTTTATTTTTGATATATGCATCCACATCACTTTGTGAATTCTTTTTTGACAATGCTTTATATACCTGATCTACTGTCTGACTATAGTCAATCTGCCATCCATAATCACCACCAGATACTTCTAATACCTCACCCGTATGTGATTTAAATTTTCTAGTTTTACCTACTGTTTTATATTTTAAACAAAACTTTTCAACCCATTGTGACATTTTTTCTTGATCAATTGAAACAGTAGCATCATTATTAATAACCAACCAATCTTTTATATCTTTAGGCGTAATTGTTTCATAATGCTTTTCAGTCATATCATAACGAATCCATCTATATAAATAATTATTATATTGGTTTAATTCTTTAATAACTGCCGAGTCATTTTGCGTATACTTTGGTTTTAGATAGACATTAGCTTTATCCAAATTAATCTTTGTTTTTAATTGCCTAATGGATTTTTCAACGTAATTATAAAATTTTTCCTGATTTAACTGATTACCTTGTTTTTCTTTAACAATCTTACCACTTTGTGTTTTTTTATCATACTCAACATGAGCATTTTCTGGAGCTGTTATTGTATATTGATCACCTGTTATTAAAAAAGAATGCGAAAGATTATCTTTAAATGCTTCTTTATTATATGAAACATCAAAATTTACATCAAAATCTTCTCCTGAAATAATTTTATAAAAAGAAAAAATCCCATGTGTTTTTTTAAAACAGTTTTCAACTTGTTTTTCATAATTAGCAGTTAAATCAATATCCGTACCTCTTAATTCATATTTTGCATTATTTCTTCCATTAATAACAAGTACGTGATTTTTCAAATCTGTTTGAACTGCTTCTTTTGCTTGTGATAATGTCATATTTGACACATCAATTCCACCTATTGTTGTATTTGGATAAAATTTATCACTATATAAGATTATAATAATAAAAAGAAGCATTATAATTGCTATAACCAAACTTACACATATTTTTGCTTGTTTTGTTATTTTAAAATTTTTTAAATTCATAAAATTCACCTACTCGATTAACATTTTATAACTTTATTTATCAACTGTCAAAAAATATCCAAATGGATATTTTTTAACAATCGGATACATCCATATCTAATCCTAATTCACGCGGTAAAAAACGTGGGCACACATTTTCAGATGATGTAATAACAGAAGCAGCCAATTTTGTTCCAATTTCTACTGCTTCATAAAGCTCTTTTCCATATGTAAGCCCAATTGTAAGACCTGCACAAAAAGCATCTCCTGCTCCAGTAGTATCTCTAACAGTTACCTTTTTTGCAGGACAAATCCCTTTATTTCCTAAATGATCTGCATAAATACTTCCTTTGCTTCCCATTGTAACGACCATTGATTTGATAGCTCCTGCTGATACTTTTTGATAAATAATTTCACATAAATCTTTTGCACTTTTTTTGCTATAATTTTCTGCAAAGAAAATTCCTGACTCTAATTCATTACATACTAAACAATCAAATTGTTGTAATAAATCTCTTCTTTCAACTGCAAGTGTCATATTAGAAATTACACCAAATATTTTTTTGTTATATTTTTTTGAATAATCCAAAACAGCTTTAATAATTTCAGGATCAATATCTGCTTCTAAAACAATTGAATCACAATCTTTAAATATTTCATCGCCCTTTTCATTAATCAAATCCAAAATCGGCATTAAATTAGGACGTTGAGAAATAGAACCAGCTAAATCTCCATCATTAGCAAATACAGCAAGCCAAGTTCCCATTCCTTCAGGAATTTTTTGAACATATTCCGTGTTGACCTTATGTCTTTGTAATTTACGAATTACATCTTCTCCTAAAGCACTATCATCAACGATTGATAAAAATGTTGGACGTAATTCAATATTTGCTATATCTTCTACTACATTTCTACTTACTCCACCATGAATGTATTTAATATGTCCCGCATTTCTTCCAGTTGGAATATATGCATCTAATGGAAATCCTTTAATATCCACAAAAACTGCACCTATTACTACAATACCCATAATATCTACTCTCTTTCTTATTCATCCTTTATAATATAGCAAAAAATAAAAAACAAGAAAAGATTCTTTCTTGTTTTTTATTGATTATTTTCTTTCATAACACCAACTAATGGGTGTGGTTTATAACACTCTTCTAGATATTTCATTTCTTCATCAGTTAATTTTAAATCACAGGCCTTACAAGCTGTATCAATATGACTTAATTTTGTTGCTCCAACAACAGGTGAAGTTACTTTAGACATTAACCAAGCTAAAGAAATTTCCGACATTGAACAATTTCTTTTTTGAGCTAGTTCTTCAACTCTTTCAATAATAATTAAATCTTCTTTTTCACTTTGATCATATTTTCCTTTAGCATACGTATCTTCTTTTAATCTTTTAGATGTTTCTCCCGGATGTCTAGAAAGTCTTCCAGAAGCAAGTGAACTATAAGGTGTCATAGAAACCCCCATCAAATCACAATAAGGTTTCATTTCTCTTTCTTCTTCTCTAAAGATAAGATTGTAATGTCCTTGAATTGATTGGAAAGTAGCCCACCCATTATTTCTAGCAATCTCATTAGCTCTAGCAATTTGCCAAGCAAAACAGTTAGATACACCAATTGCTCTTACTTTTTTTGATTTAACAAGATCATTTAAAATTTCCATTGTTTCTTCAATAGGAGTTACATTATCCCAACGATGAAGAATATAAAGATCCACATAATCCATTTGTAATCTTTTTAAACTATTATTTAAACATGTTTCAATGTGCTCTCTAGCACTGATACCTTGGTCGATTTGTTCTTGGCTACGTGGCATAAATTTAGTAGCAATGACAACATCTTCTCTTTTAGAAAATTCTTTGATGGCACGTCCTAAATATTCTTCTGATGTTCCACCTTGGTATCCCATTGCTGTATCAAAGAAGTTGATTCCTTGATCAAGAGCATGTTTAATGATTTTTTTAGATTCTTCATAAGGAAGTGTCCATGAATGCATTCCTGCTTGTGGATCACCAAATCCCATACATCCTAAACATACTTTTGAAACTTTAATATCTGTTTTACCTAAATTAACGTATTCCATATTTTCTCCTAAATTTGATGTCTAATCACATCTTTTAATGTAAATGTTCCATTTTCAAATTCATAAATAAAAATACAACAATTTCCAAATCCTTTTTTTAATTCTTCCATTGGATCTTGAAAAGCTCTTAAAAAATTAAAACAAGCACCACTATGACTTACTGCTAAAACACTATGATGATCTTCTTTACTCATAATTTCTGTCAAGGTTTTTACCATACGATCTCTTGTAGTATTAGAAGATTCTCCCTTAAATTGTAAATAAAATATTTCACAATCCTTTGGTGTTAAATGAGAATTTAATCTTTCACTTTCTCCTTCTAATTCTCCATAATAATTTTCTTTTAAACCTTTTGTACGTACATAAGGCATATCTGTTACAAGTTCTAATGTATCACAACATCTTTCACTGGTACTTGAATAGGCATGATCAAAAGTAATATCATGATCTTTAAACCATTTTCCCGCAACTTTGGCTTGTTTGATTCCTAGTTCTGTAAGTGGTGAATCACACCACCCTTGAATCTTATGTTGTAAATTAAATAATGTTTGTCCATGACGCATTAAATAAAGTGCCTTTTTCATACAATCCCCTTCTTTCACTTTTATTGTAACATGCTTATAAAAAAGAGTAATTTTATAATTAAATTACTCTGTCAACAAATTGACAAAAAAGATTATTTGTCAATTTTATAAGGATTTGTTGTACAATCACTTCCTTGAAATAAATCATCCATTCCTAATCCGCGCATTTGAGTAATCATTTTTGCCATTTCTTCTACAGGAACTTTCATATCCGATAAAATCCATGATAAAGTCATGGCACTTGAAGCATTGGCATGATAAATAGTAGCAAATCTTAACGCATCAGGCATTGGTTTTTCACCATAAAGTTGTTGATGCCACTTTAAATCAAAGTCCTCACAATGTTTAAGCATATAATCTTTTAAACAATTTTGTCCATCCATTAAACATGCCTGTTTTAAAAAGGTTTGATATTGTTTCATATGATTGAAAGTTTCAATCGAAGCCTCATAAAAACTAAAGCTTTTATGATAATCATTAAATTGGTTAATAATTTTATGATTATAAATATATTGGATTAAATCATTTTTGTCTAAGAAATGATTATAAAATGTTTGTCTACTGACTCCTGTTGCTTCTAGGAGATCTTTAACTGTTATTTGAGATAAGTCTTTTTTGTGGCATAAATCTAACAAACCATTTGCAAGTATTTCTTTAATATCAATTGCCATAAAATACTCCTTTCTTAGTCTGAAAACATTATACCATAAAATTCTCTTTTTAAATAACTTCAAATTTTGTCCAAGCGTTTGATTTATAACGATAATAGAAAATAATCGCACGAATTGTCCAATCGCCACACATCGCAAGAGCAATACCAATAACCCCTAAATTAAGTCCTAAAGCAAGAATAATAGATAAAACAAGTCTTCCACCCACTGTTGAAGCAATTGAAACAATCATCGTAAATTTGACATCTCCTGTAGCTCTTAATCCTTGAGATAAAGGTCCAGAAAATGGGAAGACAACGGTATTGGCAATATTATGAATAATAACAAGAATAATAATGAGATGTTTTGTTTCATCCGCAAGATTATAGAATTGTAAGATAAATGGTGTAATCGCTAAAACAAGTACATTCCATACAATTGAAAAAACAAGCGACCATTTAATAAGTTTTGAAAAATAGAATTTTGCTTGATCAACATCCTTTGCTCCCATACATTGTCCAATAACGGTAATAAAGACAGGACCCATTGCTGAACCAACAAGTGCCGCTAACGACCAAATACTTTGGGCAACCCCATTGGCTGCAATTTGATAGGTTCCAAACATCGCAACTATTGAGCTTAAAGCCACTTTTACAAGTTGGAAAATTCCATTTTCAACCCCATTAGGAATTGCTATATTTAAAATACGTTTTAACATCTTACCATCGAATTTAAAGATATCTTTTGAATCATAGTAAGCTTCCAATTTTTTATTGAAACATAACACAGTAATAATAATTGCTGAAAAAACACGAGAAATAAGCGATGGATAGGCAACCCCTGCAACCCCTGCTTTTAAAACGTAAACACCAATAATATTTCCAATAACATTGATGATATTAGCAACAAAAGAGATATACATTGTTACTTTTGTTTTAGCCATTGAGCGATATAAAGCCGCTCCTGCATTATAAATAGCAAGTGCTGGATAAGAATATGCTGAAATACGTAAATATGTCACACACGCATCCATAACATCTGATTCTACTTTTCCAAATAATAATCCTAAAAGTTGTTTATTAAAAATCAACACTAAAATAGATAAAATAATTGAAAAAACAATGGAAAACATCAACAATTGACTGGATGATAAAATTGTTCTTTTTTTATCTTTATTTCCTATATATTGACTAACAACGATTGCCCCTCCTGAAGCAAGTGCTGTAAATAAATAGATAAAAATCGTATTAAATTGGTTAACAAGTGATACTCCCGAAACAGCTGCTTCCCCACAACTACTTACGACAAAAGTATCAACAATTCCTACAAGCATAACCAGTAATTGTTCAAAAAACAAAGTAATAATCATGCTTCTTAATTCTTTATTAGAAAACATTTTTCATTCCTCCCCTAGTCTTCATTATAAAAAAAAGAAGCATCACTTGTAAAACAATGTCATTAAGTTAAGGCGACATTGTATAAACGACAGTTTTATTTATGTTAAG
>CAVESC010000054.1:0-18985 GCA_963618275.1 Bacteroidaceae bacterium | reverse complement strand
GAGGACTGAAAATCCTCGTGTCGGTGGTTCGATTCCGCCCGGAACCACCATTTTTATTTTATCATTTTTTAGGAGATAAAAATATGTTTAAATATAAAGATTTAAGAATGATGTTTATTTCTATTTTCTTACTTGTTTTTTGTTTATATGCTGGAATTCATTTTCGTTATGATCGTATGAAATTAGTTGTTGTTTTATTGCTTGCATTAGGGGTACTTCCTACTTTATTAGTGCGTTTTAATGCATCTGTTTTTGAAGATGGTTTATTGGTATATTTTTTTAAAGGAATCGGTTTTATGCCGCAAATGATAGAATTTAAGGATTTAACAGCATATTCGCTAAATTCGAAACATAAAATTGAATTACAATTTAATCAGCACACAAAAAATATTTATTTGGTAAATGCTACATCATTTTATGAAGAGTTAGATAAAAAATTTAATCAATATAAAAACGGACAAGTGATTTAAAATGTTTAAATAATTGAATATATTTGTGAAAATCAATCTAAAACATCTTGTGTTTTTTAAGAGGAAAATTAGGATCATATCAGTCCTGAATTTCCTCTTTTTATTTTTATTGTTTTTTCTAGAAATCTTATATGTTTGATCTTATTTGTTGTTTAATTTCATATTTGCTTTGGGAATCAAAATATTTAATGGATAAAATCTTTTTTATATTGTTTTCTATCTTTTTGTGTATTAAAGAGAAGATTATTTTTTATATCTTATAACTTTAATCATAATATTTGATAATTATAATTTGAATAGAATCAAATTATAAAATTGTATCAAAAAAGGGGATGATTTACATCCCCACAATAGTTTAGTATATCTAATTTTTATTAATAGATTCCTTGAGAAATCATAGCTTCTACTACTTTTTCAAATCCAGCAATATTAGCACCTTTGATTAAATCAAATCCTAATCCATATTTTTCAGCAGCAGCAACTGAGTTATTGAAGATTGATTTCATGATATTATGCAATTTTTCATCAACTTCTTCACTTGTCCAGTTATATCTCATAGAGTTTTGAGACATTTCTAATGCTGAAACAGCAACCCCACCAGCATTTGCAGCTTTTGCAGGTCCTAAAGTACCTCCATTGCTTGTAAAGTAAGCAATTGCTTCAGGTGTACTTGGCATGTTTGCACCTTCGATGATGTATTTACATCCATTAGCGATTAATTGTTTAGCTTCTTCTTCACCGATTTCATTTTGAGTAGCGCAAGGGAAAGCCATATCTACTTTTAATCCCCATGGTTTTTCACCAGGATGGAATTCACATCCGAATTTTTCAGCATAGTCTTTTAATTTAACATCATTTGATGAACGAATTTTTAATAAGAAATCAATTTTTTCATCAGTATTGATTCCATCAGGATCATAAACGTATCCATCTCTACCAGAAATAGAAACAACTTTTGCTCCATATTCTTTAGCTTTGATACATACACCCCAAGCAACGTTACCATATCCAGAAACAGCAATTGTTTTTCCTTCATAAGTATCGTTGAAATGAGCTAATACTTCTTTACCATAGTATACAGCACCAAATCCAGTAGCTTCTGGTCTAATTAAAGAACCACCATAAGTCATTCCTTTACCAGTTAGAACACCATTTTCATAAGCATCTTTAATACGTTTGTATTGTCCGAATAAATATCCGATTTCTCTACCACCAACACCGATATCTCCAGCAGGTACGTCAACGCTAGGACCGATGTGACGATATAATTCAGTCATGAACGATTGACAGAATCTCATAACTTCAGCATCTGATTTTCCTTGTGGGTCGAAATCAGAACCACCTTTACCACCACCGATAGGAAGTGTTGTTAATGAGTTTTTGAAAATTTGTTCGAATCCTAAGAATTTAATAATTCCAAGGTTAACAGAAGGGTGGAATCTTAAACCACCTTTATAAGGTCCAATAGCACTAGAAAATTGAATACGATATCCTCTGTTTACTTGAACTTTACCTTGATCATCCATCCAAGGTACTTTAAACATTAAAGTTCTTTCTGGTTCAGTTAATCTTTCTAAAATAGCCATATCTTCATACTCAGGATGAGCTTTGATTACTGGTTCTAAGCTTTCTAATACTTCTTCAACAGCTTGGATAAATTCTGGTTGATCAGTATTTTTAGCTTTTAAGTTTGTTAATACTCTTTCAATATATTCCATTGTTGTATCCTCCTAGGGCTATCATACATCTTTAATAATAATAAATGAATAAATTAAGAAAAAGTTATCATATAAATAAGTTATCATGATAATAAAAATACTACAAGAAGTGTTTTATCACGATAAAAATTGTATACAATAAATTATCATATATAGTACCTTATTATTAAAAGATTAAAAATTGAACCAAACGATTTGCATACAATAAAGTGCTTAAAGCATAAAATATTTCATAAAAATACATAATTTTCTTTTCTTTGTATACAATCTATGCTAGAATAAAACACAACAAGAGGTGATTACTATGAAAATACTAAATAATACACAATTACATCACCATCATTGGAAAAAGTAGGGTTATATCATTTATGATACAGCCCATTTTGTCTATCACAATTAAGCTGTATCTAATGATGTTGAAACGAGTCATTAGATGACTCGTTTTTTTAATAAAGGGGGATTTTTATGGAAGAGTTTAAATATTTGATACCTGAAGAAAGTATTGATGCAATTATTACCAATGTTGAAAAATTAAGGGAAATTGAAAATCATTTACGACATGTTTTTTCAAATCATGGATACAATGAAGTATTGATGCCATCGTTTGAATATGTTGATTTATATACAAAACTAGATTTTGGTTTTACTGTTGATAAGATGCTTCAATATATCAATCACGAAGGTAAAAATGTTGCCATGCGTTTAGATTTTACAATACCACTTGCTAGATTATATGCTAACAGTGCAAACGAAGGAGAAGCACGTTACAGTTATTTTGGGAAAGTTTATCGTAAAGAAACAATGCATAAAGGAAGAAGTAGTGAGTTTTTCCAAGGTGGTGTAGAGTTAATGAATAAACCTGGGCTTCAAGGAGATAAGGAAGTCATGACAATGATTCAAGAATCATTACCAGGAATTTCTTTAAAAAATATTCTTTTAGAATTAGGTTCTGCTAAATTCTATAATCGTTTATTAGAATTGGTTGGTAATCAAAGAAATGAACTTGAAGATATTTTAAGATTAAGAGATATTAGTGAAATGAAACGTTTTGTTTCTAAAAATGATTTTGAAGAAAGTTTAAATCAATTGTTGTTATCTTTACCAACGTGTTTTGGAAATATTGATTTACTTCATCAAATGATGAAGACATGTCAAGATTCTGTTTTATTAGGGGCATTACAAGAATTAAATGATTTATATGAATCATTAGAAAGTAAAGAAGGCATTATTTTTGATTTAGGAATGGTTCCAACCATGAAATATTATACAGGCTTTATGATTAAAGGATATAGTGATCAAAGTGCAAATCCAATTTTATCAGGGGGACGTTATGATGATTTACTTCCTAGATTTAATGTTGATAAAACGGCAGTTGGTTTTTGTTTCCATATGAATCATATTTTAAAAGCCATTGAAAAAGAGGGAGAGTAAGATGATTAAAATAGCTATTACAAAAGGAAGAATCGAAAAACAAGTATGTAAACTACTTGCAGAAGCAGGATTTGACATGGAACCAATCTTTAATAAAGATCGAGAATTATTGATTGAAACAAAAGATGGAATCTCAATGATTTTTGGTAAACCAAATGATGTTGTTACATTTTTAGAACATGGTATCGTTGATATTGGTTTTGTAGGGAAAGATACTTTAGATGATGTAGATTTTGAGGATTATTATGAACTTCTTGATTTAGAAATAGGAAAATGTTATTTTGCGGTAGCTGCTTATCCAGAATATCGAAATAAAGTGTTTAATCGTCGTAAAAAGATTGCGAGTAAATATACAAATGTTGCAAAAAAATATTTTGCTTCTAAACAAGAAGATGTTGAAATCATTAAATTAGAAGGTTCAGTTGAACTTGGTCCAGTAACAGGTATTTCTGATGCCATTGTTGATATTGTAGAAACAGGATCAACGCTTAAAGCTAATGGCTTAGAAGTGATTGAAAAAGTAAGTGATATTTCAACAAGAATGATTGTCAATAAAGTAGCTTTTAAATTTAAAAAGGATGAAATTATGAATATTGTAAATCAATTAGAAAAAGTAATAGGGGGAAATCAAAATGCTTAAAGTAATTGAATATGATGGGAATTTAAAAGAAATTGCACAAAAATTAAATAATCGTAAAGAAGAAATTTCAATTGAAGTTAATAATGCGGTAAATGATATTATTAATGATATTAGAAAAAATGGGAATCAAGCATTAATTAATTATTGTCAAAAATTTGATGGATATCAAATTAAAGATGAAAGTGATTTTGTAGTATCAGATCAAGAAAAAGAAGAAGCTTTAAAACAAGTAGATCAAGATTACATAAGAATCCTAGAAAGAACAAAAAAACAAATTACTGAGTTTCATAAAAATCAAATTGATAAGTCATGGTCTTTATATAAAGATAATGGAGTGATCATGGGACAAATGGTGCGTCCAATTGAAAGAGTTGCTTTATATGTACCAGGTGGAACAGCAGCTTATCCTTCAACAGTTTTAATGAATGCCATTCCTGCAAAACTTGCTGGAGTTAAAGATCTAGTCATTATTACACCAGTTAAAGCAGATGGCAAAGTTAATCCAGTAATCGTTGCAGCTGCAAAAGTTTCAGGAGTGGATACTATTTATAAATTTGGTGGAGCACAAGGGGTTGCTGCTATCGCTAATGGAACAGAAACAATTGAAAAAGTAGATAAAATCGTTGGTCCAGGAAATATCTTTGTCGCTACAGCTAAAAAATTAAGCTATGGAGTTGTTGATATTGATATGGTGGCAGGACCAAGTGAAGTTTTAGTGATTGCTGATGAAAAAGCAAATCCAAAATATATTGCTGCTGATTTAATGTCACAAGCAGAACATGATAAACTTGCTAGTGCAATGCTTGTTACAACAAGTAAAGAACTTGTAGAAAAAGTCAATGTTGAACTAAAAAGACAAATGGCTTATTTATCACGTAAAGAAATTATTGCAGAATCTCTTCAAAATTATGGAGGAGCAATTCTTGTTAAAGACTTAAAAGAAGCTTTTGAAGTATCTAATTATTTAGCACCAGAACACTTAGAAGTTTTAGTGGAAAACCCAGTTAATACACTTCCTTCTATTAAAAATGCAGGTTCTATTTTCCTTGGTGAGTATTCTCCAGAACCTTTAGGAGATTATATGTCAGGAACAAACCATGTTTTACCAACAGGAGGAACAGCTAAATTCTATTCAGCTTTAGGTGTTTATGATTTTGTTAAATATTCATCTTATAGTTATTATCCAAGAGAAGTTCTAGAAACATTTAAAGATGATGTTCAAACTTTTGCTAAAAGTGAAGGTTTAGATGCACATGCTAACAGTATTGCTGTTCGTTTTGAGGAGGAATAATGATGAGAGAAGCTAAACTAGAAAGAAATACCAATGAAACACAAATAAGTTTAGAAATTAATTTGGATGGTACAGGAAAAGCAGAAATTCAAACAGGAATTGGTTTCTTTGATCATATGTTGACTTTACTTGCTTTTCATAGTGAAATGGATATCAAAATGATTTGTCATGGTGATTTAGAAGTTGATAGTCATCATAGTGTAGAAGATATGGGAATTGCTTTAGGTAAAACGATTTTAGAAGCGTTGGGTGATAAAAAAGGAATTACACGTTATGGGCATTTTACGATTCCTATGGATGAAGCTTTAGTAACATGCGATTTAGATATTTCAGGAAGAAGTTTTCTTGTCTTTAATGTAGATATTCCTAAAGTTAATTTAGGGAATTATGAAAGCGAAATGACAGAAGAATTCTTTAGAGCAGTTGCTTATAATATGAATGCAACATTGCATTTAAATGAAGCTTATGGAAATAATGTTCATCATGTCATTGAAGCATGTTTTAAAGCTTTTGGGAGAGCTTTAAAAGAGGCAGTACGTATGGATGAAAAAAATAAAGATAAAATTATTTCTTCAAAAGGGGTTTTGTAAATGATCGTTATAATTGATTACAATGTTGGAAACTTAAAAAGTGTAGTCGGTGCTTTTAAAAGAATTGGACTTGAAGCAGTTGTTTCTAGAGATGAAAATGTTATTAAGGAAGCCAAAGGAATTGTTTTACCGGGAGTTGGAACATTTCCAATAGCAATGAAAAACTTAGAAAAATATCATTTAGTTGATATTTTAACAGAGCGAAAAGAAGCAGGAGTTCCTATCCTTGGAATTTGTTTAGGAATGCAAATTTTATTTGAAAAAGGCTATGAAGTCAAAGAAACAAATGGTTTAGGGTTTATTCCTGGAACTGTACGCTATATGGATATTGATGAAAAGATTCCTCATATGGGATGGAATCAATTACATATTACAAATCATCAACCAATTTTGAAATATGTACATGAAAATGATGATGTTTATTTTGTACATTCATATATGGCACATTGTAAAGATGAAAATCTTGTGGCGTATACAGATTATGGAACAGCAAAAGTGACAGCTTTAGTACAAAATAAAAATGTCATAGGTTGTCAATTCCATCCTGAAAAATCAGGAATGGTAGGACAAAAAATATTACTTGCGTTTAAGGAGATGGTCGAATGTTAGTTATTCCAGCAATAGATTTAAAAGATGGACAAGCAGTACGTTTATTTAAAGGAGATTATAATCAAAAAACAGTGTACAGTAATCATCCAGAAGAACTTGCTCAAACATTTGAAAAAGCAGGAGCTATTTATTTACATGTTGTAGATTTAGATGGTGCTAAAGATGGTTTTGCTAAAAATTTAGAAACAATCAAAAAAATTAGAAATAGTACAAAAATGAAAATCGAACTTGGTGGAGGTATTCGTGATTTAAAAACCGTTCAACTTTATTTAGATGAAGTAGGGATTGATCGTGTTATTTTAGGAACAGCCGCTTTAAAAGATCCTGAATTTTTAAAAGAAGTATTAAAACAATATGGCAGTGAAAAGATTGTTGTTGGTGTGGATGTTAAAAATGGATTTGTTTCTACTGCCGGATGGCTAGAAACAAGCCAAATGCCTTACATTGAATTCATTCAATATTTAGAATCTATTGGTGTTGGTTATATTGTAGCAACAGATATTTCAAAAGATGGAACTTTGACAGGACCTAATTTTGAAATGTATGATGAAATTGCTAAAAATAGTTCTATTCAATTTGTTGTTTCTGGGGGTATTAAGGACTTTGATAATATTCAAAAAGTTGCTCAAAAAGATTATTATGCATGTATCGTCGGAAAAGCTTATTATGAAAAGAAAATTGATTTAAAGGAGACAATCAAATGCTTACAAAACGTATAATTCCTTGTTTAGATATTAAAGATGGTAAGGTTGTAAAAGGAGTCAATTTTGTTGGTTTAAAAGATGTTGGTGATCCTATTGAACTAGCTAAAAAGTATGACGAACAATGTGCAGATGAAGTGGTTTTTTTAGATATTACTGCTTCTTATGAAGATAGAGGCATTATGAAAGATATTATTGAACGAGGGGCTTCAGAACTTACAATTCCTCTAGCAGTAGGAGGTGGAATTAGAACATTAGATGATTTTAGAATGATTCTTGCCTCAGGTGCTGATAAAGTTTCTGTCAATTCGGCAGCAATTGCTAATCCTCAATTAATTAAAGAAGCAGCTGATGAATTTGGGGTTCAATGTGTAGTAATTGCTATTGATGCCAAAAAAAGAGAAGACCAAAGTGGATGGGATGTCTACGTTAAAGGTGGAAGAGAAAATACAGGTTTAGATTTAATTGAATGGGTAAAAAAATGCGAAAGTTTAGGTGCTGGAGAAGTATTGCTTACTTCGATGGATGCTGACGGAACTAAAGCAGGTTATGATATTGAAATGCTTAATGCTGTTTGTAAGGCTGTTGATATTCCAGTTATTGCTTCAGGTGGTTGTGGAAGTATTCAAGATATTATTGATGTTTTTGAAAAAACAAATGTTGATGCAGCATTAGTGGCTTCACTTTTCCATTTTAATGAAGCAACTGTTGAAGATGTAAGAAATGAATGTAAAAAACATGGTATAAATGTAAGGAGAACAAGATAATGAGACCAGATTTTAATAAAATGGAATTAATTCCAGCGATTGTCCAAGATTATCAAACAAAAGAAGTTTTAATGTTAGCTTATGTTAATGAAGAAGCTTATGATAAAATGTTAGAACTTAAACAAACTGTTTTTTATTCAAGAAGCAGACAAAAGTTATGGCATAAAGGAGAAGAATCAGGACATTTTCAAGATATTAAAGGAATGTATTTAGATTGTGATTTAGATACTTTATTAATTTATGTTAAACAAACAGGAGCTGCTTGTCATACAGGTGCTTATTCATGTTTCTTTAATGAAGTTCAAGCTTATGATGCAAGAGATATTTTTAGAGAGTTAGAAAAAACGATTGCTGATCGTAGAATTCATCCAGTTGAAAAATCTTATACAAATTATTTATTAAATGAAGGTGTTGATAAGATTTGTAAAAAGGTTGGAGAAGAAGCAAGTGAAACAATTATTGCAGCTAAAAATGATAATAAAGAAGAATTAGTTGGAGAAATTTCTGATTTATTATTCCATACTTTTGTTTTAATGAATGATCGAGGTGTCAGTTTAGAAGATATTCAAAATAAACTTAAAGAAAGACATCAAGTAACTGGCAATAAAAAAGAATTTCATACAAGAGGAGATTATTAATCTTCTCTTTTTTCATTTCAAAATATGAAAAAATGTAAACGAATACATAAAAATGAATATAATATAAAGCAGTTATAAAGGAGGATTTCAAATGGGATTTAAAGAAGGATTTTTCTGGGGAGGAGCAACAGCTGCAAACCAATATGAAGGTGGATGGAATGAAGGTGGACGTGGTCCAGCTTTAACAGATTTTACAACAGGTGGAAGCGTTAAAGAACCAAGAAAAGTAACTTGGATCGATAAAGATGGAAATGCTCATGCAACACCACAAGTTCATTTTGATGATGCTTTACCAGAAGGTGGAGATCATTATGAATGTTTAGATGGATATTTATATCCAAACCATGAGGGTACAGATTTTTATCATCATTATAAAGAAGATATCAAATTATTTGCAGATATGGGATTCAAGATGTTTAGAATGTCTATTTCGTGGTCAAGAATTTATCCAAAAGGAATTGAAGAAACACCTAATCAAGAAGGTATTGAATTCTATAGAGATGTCTTTAAAGAATTAAGAAAATATAATATTGAACCATTAGTTACAATTCATCACTTTGATACACCAATTTATTTAGTAGAAAAATATGGGGATTGGCAAGATCGTAAATACATAGATTTCTTTGTAAAATATTGTAAAACAGTTTTCACAGAATACAAAGGACTTGTTAAATATTGGTTGACATTCAATGAAATCAACAACACTTTAAATGTTATTAATATGTTTGGTGATGGAACAACAGATGAAGATTATAAAAAACGTTTAACACACTTGCATTATCAATTTGTGGCAAGTGCAAAAGCTGTTAAATTAGGACATGAAATTGATCCTGAAAACAAAATTGGATGTATGCTTTCAGGGGCAATCACATATCCTCATACATGTGATCCAAAAGATGTGTTATTAAATCAACAAACAATGGAAGAAAACTTCTGGTATTGTGGAGATGTTCAATGCTTTGGTGCTTACCCTCCATTTGCAAAGAGAATTTGGAAAGAACATAACATTACAGATTTAGATATCACTGAAGAAGATTTAAAAGTCTTAAAAGAAGGTGTTGTTGATATGTTTACATATAGTTACTATATGACAAACAATGTGACAACTCATGAAACAGAAGATACAGTACAAGGTAACTTTGCTGCAGGTATTCGTAACCCATATTTAACTTATTCAGATTGGGGATGGGCTTTAGATCCATTAGGACTTCAATATTCATTAGAAAAAATCTATGATCGTTATAGAATTCCACTAATGGTCGTAGAAAATGGATTAGGAGCATATGATACAGTTGAAGAAGATGGATCAATCCATGATGATTATCGTATCGATTACTATAGACCACATATTGAAGCAATGTCAGCTGCATGTGATAATGGTGTTGATTTAATTGCTTATACAACTTGGGGATGTATTGATTTAGTTTCTGCAGGTACTGGAGAAATGAGAAAACGTTATGGTTTCATTTATGTTGATAAACATGATGATGGAACTGGAGATTTATCAAGAAGACCAAAGGATTCATTCTATTGGTATAAAAAAGTAATAGAATCAAACGGAACAGATTTAGATTAATTTAATATATAGTTTAGGTATAAGAGAAAATAGAAATATTTTCTCTTATTTGTTATAATAGGGAAAGATGGAGGACAAAATATGAGAGTTATAGATTATCATATGCATACACATTTTTCAGGGGATAGTGAAGCAAACCCAAGAGAACATGTTTTAAAAGCAATCGAAATGAATTTAGATGAGATTTGTTTTACGGATCATCGTGATTTTGATTATCCAATAGATTCTTTTGAATTAGATGTAGAAAATTATTATCAAGAAATTCAAAGTTTAAAAGAAGAATTCAAAGATCAAATAAAAATTAAATGGGGTATTGAAATGGGATTGGATTTAGATCATCAAGAAGAAATTGAAAACCTAATTCAACAGTATCCTTTTGATTTTGTTATTGGATCTATTCATGTGATTCATCATACAGAATTTTATTATGGTGAATTTTTTAAAGGAAAAACTAAGGAACAAGCACATCGTGAATTTTTTGAAGAAACATTAAAATGTGTGAAAGCTTTCGATTGTTTTAATGTTTTAGGCCATTTAGATTATATTGTAAGATATGGACCTTATGAGGATAAAACTGTTGATCATCAAAAATATCAAGATATTATAGATGAAATCTTTAAAACACTTATTCAAAAAGGAAAAGGTATTGAAGTCAATACATCGGGATATCGAGATTTAAAAACATGTGGTTTTCCTAATTTTGAACAGGTACAACGTTACTATGATTTAGGAGGACGTATTATTACCATTGGTACTGATAGTCATACAAGTGATCGTGTTGGTGAAAATTGTTTAAATGTAGCAAAAAAATATCAGGAAATTGGTTTTGACGATGTCAGTACATTTACGCAAAGAAAAAGAGATTAACACAATGTTCTTTTTTTCTAGATATGGTATAATATAGAAACAAAAGGAGTGAAGAAGTATGGAATTATATACTAAAGAAAGTTTAAAAGAAGTTATTGAAAAATCAAAGGATGAATTTTATATGCCAAAGGCATTATTTGATCATTATAAAAATTTAAGATTAGAAACAAAACTTGCTTATGTTTCAATTCTTGAAACAATGAAAAATAAAGCAGGTTATACAACTGAAAATACAGCTTATATTAAAGTGGATAATCCACAAATTCAAGCAAATCTTGCAAAACTTGCTAATAAGGAAGTTGACCAAGAAAAAGTAAACAAATATTTAAAAGAATTAGAAGAAGTTGAATTAATAAAGGTAGATAAACAAAATATTTTTGTTTATGATGTTTTATCATGATTCAATTTTTAACTAAAAAATTCATTGAAAATTATGATGATTATAAAAATCAAAAAGTAAGGCAAGCCTATGGAACTTTATGTTCCATTTTGTCTATTATATGCAATATTGTTTTAGTTATTTTTAAAATAACAATTGGTTTAATTGTTCATTCAGTTGCTATTCAAGCAGATGGTTTAAATAACTTATCGGATGTGGGAAGTAATTTAGCTTCTTTGTTTGGTTTTAAACTTGCTAATAAGCATCCTGATAAAGATCATCCTTATGGTCATGGGCGTTATGAATATATTGCGGGAATGGTGATTGCATTTTTAATTTTAGTTGTAGGTATTCAATCTTTAAAGGAATCAGTTATTAAGATTTTTGATCCAGAAAAAGTAATGTTTTCATTTGTTGCAGTAGTGATTTTAATATTTTCTATTTTGGTAAAATTATGGATGTATTATTTTAATAATCAAATTGGTAAAAAAATAGATTCTTCATCTTTAAAAGCAGCAGGACAAGATAGTTTAAATGACGTAGTAACGACATTTGCAACACTTGTTTCTTTAATGCTTACATTGATTACTGATTTACCGGTTGATGGAATTATTGGGACAATTGTTTCTTTAATTGTTATTTTTGCTGGAATTAATGTATTTAAAGATACAATCAATCCTTTGTTAGGATTGGCGCCTGATAAAGCATTGATAGATGACATTGAAAATTTCATTATGTCATATGATAAACCTTTAGGTATTCATGATTTAATGATGCATGATTATGGACCAGGAAGAATGTTTATGACCCTTCATGTGGAAGTAGATTGTCAAGAAGATGTTATGAAAATTCATGAAGAAATCGATGATATTGAAAGAGCAATTCAAGAAAAATATCATATTCATACGACCATTCATTATGATCCAGTGGATGTGCATAATCCAAGGTTATTAGCTTTAAAACAACAAGTTTTAGAAATTGTAAAAGGAATAGATGAACATTATTCGATTCATGATTTTAGAATGGTTCCAGGGAAGAATCATACAAATTTAATATTTGATGTTTTAATACCTGCTAATGATCAAATTAGTCATCAAATTTTAAAAAATAAAATAAGTGCAGAAGTCAAACAAATCAGTGACGAATATCATTGTGTCATTGAAATTGATCATGCCTTTGTTTAAAGAGGAGCAATCCTCTTTTTGTTTATTGTGATACATGTATATACATGATAAAATAGTATCTATGAGGAGGATGTTTATGAAAAAAGTAATGTTAGGTGTTTCTTTATATCCAGAACAAGAAACATTAGAAGAAATCGATGCTTATTTAAAAAAAGCATCAACCTATGGTTTTAAAAAAGTATTTACAAGTATGTTTTCAGTACCTGGAACGAAGGAAGAAGTTATTGCTTATTTTAAAGATTTTACAAAAATTGTTCATAAATATGACATGATTGTATCAGGTGATTGTAATAGTGAGTTGTTTTACAGATTGGGAGCAACTGAAAAAGATCTATCCGTTTTTAAAGAAATAGGTGTAGATATTTTAAGAATGGATTTTAGTTTTAATGATGAAAGAGATGCAATTCTTATTAATAATAAAGAAGGTATTAAAATTGAAATGTCTACAAGTTTTATTGATGTCATTGAAACAGCAATAAAAAATGGAGCAAAACCAGAAAATATTTCCACATGTCATAATTTTTATCCTGAAAGATATACAGCCCCAAGTTTAGAAGCAATTAATAAGATTAATAATTATTGGCAAGCTAAAAATATTCCTGTAGCTATTTTTATTTCAAGTTTAGTAAAAGGAAGTCATGGACCATGGCCAGTTAGTGATGGACTTCCAACTATTGAAGAACATCGTGATATGCCAATAGAAATACAATTAAAACATTGTTTAGCTTTAGATAATGTAGATGAAATCATTATTGGAAATGCCTATGCGAGTGATGAAGAATTTAAAGCTATTGATCAAGTAATGAAACAAGTGTATGTAGATATTCCTAAAAATGAAACTTTAGGTTTTTTAGCTGATTTTGTTCCTCATGGTTTAACTAAAAGGATACCTTTTAAAATTCATTTAAATAAAGGCATTACAGATATAGAAAAAGAAATTTTATTTAATTATCCAAGTCATAGTGATTTAGGAGATTGTATGAATTATATGTTACGTTCACGCTGGACAAGGATGATTTATAAAGGAAAAGAAATTCCATGTCGTTCTTGTGATAAAGCATATTATACAAGAGGTGATGTTGTGATTGTTAATGACAATCTTGCACATTATCGAGGAGAAATTCAAATTGTCTTAAAAGAGATGAAGGTAGATGGCCAAAGAAATTTATTAGGACATATTGATGAAAATGAAATCTTTATTTTAAATCATATTAAAGCAAAAGACGTTTTTACATTTATTGAATAAAGTAGACAGAAATCTACTTTTTCTTTTGTTTTTATAGCTAAAAATAAGAAAATATGACATAATAGGTGAGGTGATATTATGGAAAATACAAAAAAGGAAAAGAAAGAATATACAAAAGATTCATTAGATGATGGAGTCATTACAACGGGATTTTTAGAAGTATTACCCGATGGATTTGGATTTATTAGAAATGCAAATTATTTATCAGATCCTCATGATGTTTATGTCTCTCAATCACAAATTTATAAATTTAAGTTAAAAACAGGTGATTTTATTACGGGTGTTGTAAGGGAACCTAAAGCATCTGAAAAATTCAGATCTCTTTTACATATTCAAAAGATCAATCATTATGATTTAGAAACAGCAATGAAAAGAAAACCATTTGAAAGTTTAACACCGATTTTTCCTAATGAAAAAATTAGTGTTGGTAAAAGTGGTAAAATAGCAATGAGAATGATTGATTTACTTGCACCTATTGGAAAAGGTCAAAGGGGAATTATTGTTTCTCCTCCAAAAGCAGGGAAAACAACACTTTTAAAAGATATTGCTTTAGCTGTTAAAGATAATAATAAAGATATACATATTTTAATTTTATTAATTGATGAAAGACCAGAAGAAGTAACTGATATTAAAGAGGCTGTTGAAGAAGATAATGTAGAAGTTCTTTATTCAACATTTGATGAAACACCAGATCGACATAAAAAAGTATCAGAAATGGTCATTGAAAGAGCAAAACGCCTTGTTGAACATGGACAAGACGTAATGATTTTATTAGATAGTATGACACGTTTAACACGTTCTTATAACTTAATTTGTTCACCATCAGGAAGAACTCTTTCAGGTGGTTTAGATCCAAATTGTCTTTATATGCCAAAAAGATTTTTTGGGGCAGCAAGAAATATGCGAGAAGGTGGAAGCTTAACAATTCTTGCGACAGCTCTTGTAGATACAGGAAGTCGTATGGATGATGTTATTTATGAAGAGTTTAAGGGTACAGGAAATATGGAACTTGTTTTATCTCGTACAATGCAAGAAAAACGTATTTTTCCAGCGATTGATATAGCTAAATCTGGAACAAGAAGAGAAGATCTATTGTTAAGTGAAAAAGAATTACAAGTAAATCATATGATACATTACTCATTAAATGGGACACGTGCTAATCAAAATTTAGATGATGCTATTTTATTATTTAGAAATACAAAAAATAATGATGAACTTATTGAAATAATGTTAAAAAGAAAGTAGGATAGAATTTCTATCCTTTTTAAATAGGTGATATATGATAGAAATAAGACATGAAAAACTAAATATTGAAAAACCCTATAGATGTATCGTTGTTTCTGATATTCACAGTCATTTAGATCGTTTTAAAAAGCTTTTAAAAGAAGTTCATTATACAACAGATGATTATTTAATAATTGATGGAGACTTTGTAGAAAAAGGAACACAAGCTATTGAAACAGTACATTATCTTAAATACTTACAACAAAAAAGTAAAAAGGTATTTGTTTTACTGGGTAATTGTGAGTATGCTTTAGATGCATTAATTAATGATGATCGTCTTTGTCAAGAAATGCTACATTATTTACGTAAAATTGGTAAAAGTGGAATGATTGATCAAATTGTTTATCAAAGACGTTTAGATTTAAAAAAACAAAATCCAAAAGTCTTACAAAAAATTGTAAGAGAGTCTTTAAAAGAAGAACTTAACTATATAGCGAGTTTACCTACTTCACTAGAAACTAATGATTTTTTATGTATTCATGCAGGAATTGAAAATAAAAAAGATTG
This sequence comes from Bacteroidaceae bacterium, assembly GCA_963618275.1. GTDB lineage: Bacteria > Bacillota_I > Bacilli_A > Erysipelotrichales > Coprobacillaceae > Faecalibacillus. The sequence continues at coordinate 3,087 of CAVESC010000054.1, read as the reverse complement.
GCAAAATGCTCCACTTTCTTCATTTATAGAAAAAAGAGATTTTCAAAAAGTAGGACATTGTTTAGATAAATATGTAATAGTTGGACATTTACCGACTTCTAATTTTTATCAAGATCAAATAAAAAATGATATTTTAATAGATCATCATAAAAAAATAATCAGTATAGATGGGGGAACGGGTGTTAAATTTATTAGTCAATTAAATGCTCTTATTATTGAAAATGATGGTAAAAAATTATCTTTTAAAAACTATTTTGTACAGCCATTACCTGTTTATAGAATAAAGCAAGATAAATTTGTAGAGGATAAGGAAAATCATAAAGTTTCTTGGCCAAATTTTGAAATAGAAATTTTGGAAAAAAAAGAAGAATTTTCATTATGTAAAGTCAATCATACAAATCAAAAATTATGGATAAAAAATGAATTTATTTATTTGAAAAATAAACAATTTTATTGCTTAGATGATTATATAGATCATTTTGTATCAGTTAAAGAAAATGAGGATGTTAAAGTTATTGGATTATATGGAAAATATGCCTATGTTATAAAAGATCAAGAAATTGGTTGGATAGAAATCGAATATTTAAAAAAATAATCCTTTATAAATCTTTAGAATTATTTAGAATTTTTTTAAGAATTATTGGTTAAAATAAAAAGGAAGGTAAGAAACATGGAACTTAGAATACTACAGTATTTTTTAATGGTTGCACGTGAGGAAAATATTACGCATGCAGCTAAACAGTTGCATATGACACAACCCACATTATCAAGACAACTAATGCAATTAGAAGAAGAATTAGGGAAACCTCTATTTATTAGAGGAAAAAGAAAAATAGAATTGACAGATGAAGGTGTTTTGCTTAAGAGAAGGGCTGAAGAAATTTTATCGCTTGTTAATAAAACAGAGCAAGAAATTACGCAAAGTGAAGAAGAAATGGTAGGTCAAATTATGATTGGAACAGGTATTTTTTCATCCTCACAAACGTTTCTTTCTCAAGTTGTTGAAGAGTTTCATGATGAATACCCACTTGTAAAATTTGATATATATGTAGGAAATGCTGATTTAATTAAAGAAAGAGTGGATCAAGGTTTAGTAGATATTGGGATTTTATTAGAACCGGTAGATATTTCAAAATATAATCATTTACGTATACCGCTTCAAGAAAAATGGGGGATTATTGCTTCTAAGAATAATTCTTTGGCAAGAAAAAAATATGTAAAAAAAGAGGATTTAAAAGATTTACCAGTATTTCTAACGAATAGAGAAATTGTTCAAAGTGAAATTTCTAATTGGCTAAAGGAAGATGTTTCTTTGAATAGTATGTTCTCTTATAATTTTGCTTCAGCTATTTTACCTTTTATTCAAGATGATAAAGGAGTAGCTATTACAGTAGAAGGAGCATACCAAGTTTTAAATCAAAAGAATATTTGTTTTATTTCTTTTTATCCAGAACTTTCAACAAATACAGTTTTTATATGGAAAAAGTATACACGACTTTCACCAGTTATCGACAAATTTATCAAAAAGGTACAAGAATATTTAGAAGAGAATAGGAGTTTATATGAAAAGTAAAAAGAGAGTAGTGATTGCTTTTGTAGGAGTAGTCATTATCGGTGTAGGTCTATTTGTTTATCAAAAATTTATAAAAAAGCAACTTCATTTTAAAGAAAATTTAACGGTAGAAATTAATGGGAAATTTAATCCAAATGATTATATTAGTGAAGTGGAGCATGGAAGTATTAAAGATGTGACATGTCAAAGTAAGAACTTGAATATTAAAAAATTAGGTAAATATGAAATAACATATACATATAAAAAAAGAGATTATACAACAACAATTCAGGTTGTTGACACTCAAAAACCCGTTTTTAAAGGAATGGATGATTTAAATGTAGTATTGAATACGACACCTGATTTAAAAGCAGGTGTTAAAGTAAGTGATAATAGTTTAGAAAATATTCAATATAAGATAGATCAACAAAAATTAGATACTTCTAAAGAAGGAACATATGAAGTTATTTATAAAGCAACAGATAGCTCAGGTAATAAAGCAACTGTTAAAAGAAAAGTATATGTGATTAAAAAAATAGGAAGTAATAAACAATCTAATGAAAAAGTTGTTTATTTAACATTTGATGATGGTCCATCCGCTAATACTCAAAAAATTATGGATATTCTTGCTAAATATGATGCTAAAGCGACATTTTTTGTTACAGGAAGAAATCAAGATTATAATTATTTGATCAAAGATGCTTATCAAGCAGGACATACGATAGCACTTCATACTTACAGCCATGAATATTCAACTGTTTATGCTTCTGTTGATGCTTATTTTGATGATTTAAATAAAGTAGGTCAAATGGTTAAAAAAGAAATTGGTTTTGTTCCTCATTATATTCGTTTCCCAGGCGGAAGTTCTAATACGATATCTAGAAGATATTGTCAAGGAATTATGTCTACGCTTACTAAAAAGGTAATTGAACAAGGATATCAATATTATGATTGGAATGGAGATTCAACTGATGCTTCAGGAAACCATGTAGAAGTAGCTAAATTGATTAGAAATGGAACATTATGTCATGACAATAATGTTATGATTTTATGCCATGATACACAAGCTAAGGATACAACTGTTCAAGCATTGCCATCGATCATTGAACACTATAAAAATTTAGGATATACATTTAAAGGTATTGATGATGCAACATATGCGCCACATCAAAGTGTTAATAATTAATGAAAAGTAATGTTCATTGTTGGACATTACTTTTCATTTGTTCAAGTTCTGTTTTAATTTTTTCAATACTTTTTTCTAATAACTCATAATCATTTTGGTTATTTTCAATCGAAGATGTTTGGTTTTGCAAATAAGAAATATAAGCACTGTTTAAAGAAAGCATATCGCCAAGAGTTGTTAAAAAAGCACCAATAATAGCTTGTTCATCGCTTGAAAAACATTCATTGAATGATTGTGAAATGATGACAATCATTTGATTAAGCAAAATAGTATGCATACATGGTAAAGACATATAATCACCAATATATCATATGTAGTAATAGATAAGATGATCAAGTTAAATAAATAT
>CAVESC010000053.1:0-18985 GCA_963618275.1 Bacteroidaceae bacterium | reverse complement strand
ATATTTTATAAAATATAGGAATTCTTTTAAAAACGTCTTAACTTAATGACATTGCCAAATTTGATTAATCTTTTTTTTGAATAATGAAACTTACACCATCATCTCTATTAACAGCTTCAACTTTATATCCATACATTGTTACTGTCTTATAAACAATCGAAAGTCCTAAACCAAATTGTCCTTTATGACCTATTTCATAAGGTTGGAACAGTGATTCTGGATGAGAATTGTCTATTGGTTCTCCATCATTAAATATTTCTAAATATTGATCTTTTAAAATAATTTTAATTTCATGATGAACATAGCGTGCTGCATTTTCAATAATATTTTCAATACAAATGCGCCAATAATCATCCTTACCTTTAAAAGATGTATCTTGTAAATCAGTTATAATTTCTATTTGTGGATGCATAGCTGTTAATTGAAAAACAATATGTTCAATTAAATCTTTCATTAAACATGTTTCATCACCAATTTGCCCACTTATGTAATCTAGACGATTTAAATAAAGTAAACTTTTTACTTTCTTTTCTAAGCGATCTGTATTTTCTAAAATAACATCAACCGATGAATCTTTATCTCCATAAGGATAAATATCATCTTTAATACTTTGAGCATACGTTTGTATTAAGGCAATTGGTGTTTTTAAATCATGTGAAATATTATGAATCATTTCTTCTTTTATTTCATTTTGACGATCTATTTCATCTTTCATTTCTATCAAAGACGAAGATAACACTCCTATTTCATCTTCTCTTTGAATATGTAACTCACTTTCTTTATCATTTTTAATATCATCAATATAATTTTCAATAAGCTTCAATGGCTTTATTAAAGAAGATACCCAAATAAATAAAGCAAGTCCAATAATTAAAAATGCAATATAAAAGATATCAATAACTTGATCTTTCAAATCATTAATCAGTGTTTTAGAATAATCACTATAAACAAGTGAAATAATATAATTTGAATCATCCGCTTTTACAATTTGATAATAAACAGTTTGATCATTGACTTTAACTTTTGTTTGTAACTTCTTTTTATTCTTTTTGATCATTTTATATAAATCATTTTGAAAAACATAATCTAATATTTGATATTTCTTTGCTGAAATATTTTGTGCTGTTGTTAATGTATCATCATATACATTGTAAGTAAAATGATAAATTTGTTTATCTGATCCTGCATAATCAGGTGAAAAATCATATGAATAAAAATCATTTTGTGAACGTGTCAAGATATCATACATTTCATTATCAATAACGTGAGTTAAATTATTATCAATAAGGGGTAATAAAATAGCTAAGACACCTATTGCAATAATTGAAAAAATAATAACAAGCTGTTTTTGTAGAGAATATTTTGTAAGCATTAGTCTAAACGGTATCCAAATCCATAAATCGTACGAATATTAATTTCTGGCATTTTTTTACGTAATCTTCTAAGTGTATCATCAACCACTCGATCACTTCCAAAATAATTTTCGTCCCATACTTTTGATAATACTTGTTCTCTTGAAATTGCTAATCCTTTATTATTTAAAAAGTAAACAAGTAAATCATATTCTTTTGTTGTTAAAATGATTTCATTATTGTTATAGAATACTCTTCTTTTTTCTAAATCGATATCATATCCATCTATTTGTATCTTAGATGGATTATCATAGGCACGTTTTAATAAATTATTAATTCTTAAAATAACTTCTTTAATATTAAAAGGTTTAGTAATGTAGTCATCCGAACCTTTTTCTAAGCCAATAATACGATCAAATTCTTGATCTCTTGCTGACATAAATATAATTGGCATTTTAGGCTTACTTGCTTTTATCTCATTAAACAATTCAAAGCCACTTGCCTTATCTAACATAATATCTATAAGCCATAGATGTACATCATCATCTTTATGAAGTAAAGCTTCATCATAAGTATAAAACGAGCAAACACTATAGCCTTCTTTTTCTAAATAAGTTCTTACTAAATCATTTAGATTTTTTTCATCATCTATAATATTAATTTTAAATAACATCTTATTCACCTCATTTTTATCCTATTCTATTATGACCTATTATAGATAAAATATTGCCATAATCTATGGCAATATTTTGTGATAATATGTGATTTTATCTTTCAATAACAAATCCGCGTTCTTTCATTTTAGCAATGATATAATCTACAGATTGTAAACATTTTTCATTTGTATCTGCTTCAACCATGACACGTACAACTGGTTCAGTTCCTGATTCACGGACAAGAACACGTCCTTCATCACCTAATTTATCTTCAACTTCTTTGATAACTTTTTGTACTTCTACATCATTTTGAGCTTCTTTTTTATCTTTTACATAAACATTTTTCATTAATTGAGGATAAATTGTTACCGGTTCAACTAATTGAGCTAATGTTTTTTTACTTTCAATAACTGCTTCCATAATTTTTAAAGATGTTAAAATACCATCTCCTGTTGTTGCATGTTTAGAGAAAATAATATGTCCTGATTGTTCTCCACCAATACAGTGTCCATTTTTCACCATATTTTCATTAACATATTTATCTCCTACAGCAGTCTTTTCATATTTAATGCCTTCTTTATCTAACGCTTTATATAAACCTAAGTTAGACATAACAGTTGTAACAATTGTATCATTAGATAATTCTCCATGTTCTTTTAAATATTTACCACAAACATAAAGAATCAAATCTCCATCAATTACTCTACCAAATTCATCAACTGCTAAACAACGATCAGCATCTCCATCATAAGCAAATCCAATATCTAATCCTTTAGCTTTAACTAATTCTTGTAAAGATTCAATATGAGTAGAACCACAGTTTGTATTAATATTTAAACCATCTGGTTCACTATGAATCACATAAGTTTTTGCTCCTAAAGCATCAAATACACTTTTAGCAAGGTTAGAGCTTGCTCCATTAGCGCAATCTAATCCAACACGAATATTCTTAAATGCACGTGTAGGAATAGACATTAAATATCCTAAATATCTATTTCTACCTACTGAATAATCTGTAGCACAACCAATTCCATCTTTTGTAGCAAGAGGAATTTCATCAACTTCACCATCAATATATTGTTCAATTAAACCTTCAACTTTGGCATCCATTTTATGTCCATTACAATCTAAAACTTTGATTCCATTATCATAGTATGGATTATGTGATGCTGAAATCATAATTCCACAATCAAATCCATCTGTTCTTGTAATATAAGCAACACTAGGTGTTGTTGTCACATGCATTAAAGATACATCTGCACCACTTGCTGTAAGTCCAGCAACAAGAGCATATTCCAACATATAAGAACTTCTTCTTGTATCTTTTCCAATAACAACTTGTGCATGATCTTTATTTCTTCCAAAATACCATCCAATATATCTTCCTACTTTATAAGCATGTTCAACTGTTAAATCTTTATTAGCTTCACCTCTAAAGCCATCAGTTCCAAAATATTTTCCCATCTTTAATCACTCCTATTTCTTTATATTAATACGAATTTGTTCATTACTATCTAAACGATACGTTAAAGTTTCGTCACTTAATTCTACTTCTAATTTTACATTATGTCGACCCTTTTTTAAACCTTCGACATCTACATAAACTTTAATATCATCATTTGTAAGCGCATTAATACGATCACTCGTTCCAATTACTGTTAAATTACATTTATCACTAGACATTGAAATATTACTTTCTTTACCATTTTTAATCTGAATTGGAATATCTGTAAATTGTCTTTGCTGTGAAGGAATCAATGTAATCGTACCATCAACTTTAGTAAACGACATTTTATTAACACCTGAAACACTTAATAATTTTAAATCCTTAAATGTACGCCCTTCTTCTAAATCACTTACATCCACTTTAACTTTAATATTATCAATATTCTTTAACTTACTTTCATCACCATAAATCTTTACCTTATCTTTTGAAAAAGTCATTTGATCAATGGCATATCCATTAGCAACATTTCCCGTATATTCAGGAACAAGTGGAACTGTTTTACTATAATTAGAAAGTGAACAATCCACTTTAACTGTTGAAGGAATAACACTGACATTTAAAGCTTTTCCACTACGATCAAAAGCTTTTACCTTACATTCTTGAGTAAATGAATCAGTCACTCCCTTTAAATCAATAATAGCTTCAACTGAATAAACATTATCAATATTATCTTGAGAACCTCTTACTTCCACTTCGCTATGTTCCATACTATCTACCGAAACAGAATGTTTATCTTTTAAACTATCTTCATTTTTAAAACGATATCCCAAACTAAACGTTTTTGTTACCTTTTGTGAAACTGTAACTGTTACTGTTTGTGGTACAATTAAGACCTCTAAATCATTAGAAAAATTTCTAGATTTTAATTCTACTGTTTGTTCACCCTCTCCTATTCCTGAAAAATCAGCATATATTTCATAATTTTTCATTAATTTTGTATTATAAATATCAATAGAAGGCCCAACAAGTCCTACGCTTACCGTTTCTGGCATTCCAGCTACAACAAAATCATCTTGTAAATTTTCTATTTTAACAGGCACTTGTTGAATGTAATCTCCTGAATTTGGAGTAGAGAATACATTTTCAAAATTACCACCATTGACTGTAAAAAGTAAAATCGTCGCTAAAATAAATGATAATATTTTTAATGATAAACTTGATTGTAACATTCTATCTAAAGTTGAATTAATAAAATTCATCAATTTAATAGCCCCATTCACAAAAGCTCTACTTTTAGAATTTATTTCTTCATTTATAGTTTGAGGCGTTATATGTTTTTCATCTGTTTTTGGTTTATCTTTTTCTTTTGAAATAAAATTCAAGAAAAAATCAGTTGTTGAATCTCGATGTTCTTGATTATTTTTACTCATCTTTATCACCTTCTTCATCTTCTGATTTAAACCAACCTAATTCATTAACTAAACTTGCTCTTAACTCTTTTCTTGGTATTTTAATCAATTCTCCTTTGATTGCAAAAGAAATTGTTCCTGTTTCTTCAGAAACAACAACTGTCAATGAATCAGTAATTTCACTTATTCCAATAGCTGCTCGGTGTCTTGCTCCATAAATAGGTGAAAGATCCTTTTGAGTTGGTGGAAAAAAGGCTGCTGCACAAACAATTCGATCATCTTTAATAATAACTGCTCCATCATGTAAAGGTGTTCCTTCCCAAAAGATCGTATTAAATAATTCTGATTTAATATCGGCATTGATTTTAGTACCAGTATTAATATAGTCTATCAAAGATTGCCCCCTTTCAAATGTAATCAAAGCACCTGTTTGTGTTTCAGATAATTTTGTTACCGAATCAACGATTTCATCTAATAAATGCTCTTTTTGATCATTAGATAAACGTTCCATATGGTAATCTCTTTTTGTTTGTCCCATTTTTTCAAGCAAAGAACGGATCTCTGGTTGAAAGATTACAATCACGGCAATAATTCCCCATGTTAAAATCGTATCAACTAAATAAGACATTGTCGAAAGTCCTAAAATACTTGTTACTAATTTAATTAACAAAATAATCAGAACTCCCTTAAATAACTGCATTGTTCTCATATTTTGTTTAAACATACTAATGACTAAATATAAAACATACCACACTAATAATAAATCAATAATTGTACGAATAATGTTCAAAATTAATGATAGATTAACTTCTATTCCTGCTATCATTTTATCCCCTACTTTCTTTACCCATATTATACTTGATGTTTTATATTTTATAAAGAAAAGATAGATTTTTATTCAAAACCTATCTTCTCTTCTTTATTATTAACAAATCTTTAAATTCTTCAATATTAACTTCTTGACCCTGTTCTTTCTTTTTCAACGCTTCTAAAACATCTTGATATCTTTTTTTCGTAAGTGGATTCGTTATCATACAAATAATAGATAAAAGCAAACATGCACATGTTACACCTATAAATAAAATAGCAATGCCATGTTGTGTCGCTAAACTTTGTGTTGCTAATTGACCATTATAACCAATTTTATCCATACAATTTCCTAAAATACTTACCCCAATGGCTGCTGCTATTTTTTGTGAAACAGTAGCCATTGAATAAAAAATACCATCTTTTCTAATATTATTTATCAAACAATCAACTTCTACACAATCACTAATCATTGCATAAATCACTTGATACAATGCATTAAGTCCAACTACTAAAATACTTGTCATGATAATAGGACCAATAGCTGATTTTGGTTTTAAGATAAATAGAGGAAATACAATCATACAAACAAACCAAATTCCCATCGAAATACACCAAGCTTTGGCTTTAGAATATTTAATAGACCATTTATTAATAGGGAATACCCAAAATAAAGCAACAATCCACATAATAATATTAACCATTGATACCTGCATACTATTTAATTGTAAATTATATGTAAGATAATAAACTAATACTCCTAAAAATACAGCTTGTGCTAAAATAGCAAAAATAAATGCTGCTGTTAAATGTAAGAAAGCTTTATTCCTTAATGGTCCATTTAACAAATCTTTAAAAGTTACTTTTTCTTTAATGATTGCTTCTTGATTTTCATAACCTTTAGAAACTTTCCAACCAATTAAAATACTGATTGTACAAATAAAGCCAAAAATAGCAAAACAAACAGACCAAGCATTCTTTATACTTCCCACAAAAGGAGCTAAAAAAGAAGTATATGCCATGATGCCACTTCCTAAAGCAACACCTACTATAGCCCAAAATGTTCTAATAGTGGCTAATCGACTTCTTGTATCATAATCATTTGTAACTTCACCACTTAAAGAAGTATAAGGAATATCTATTAATGTTTGAAATGTATAAAATAAAATGGCAACAACAATAAAATAAATCTTTTGTGTGGTTTCTACAAAATTCCATGACGTAAATAAAAGCCATGTAACAATTCCAAAAGGAATAGCAAAAGCAATTAAAAATGGTCTTCTTCGTCCTTTTTGAAGATCTCTTGCATCAGAAATCATGCCTACTAGAGGATCTGTAATGGCATCCCAAACAGTCCCAATAGTCATAATAAAACCTGCAAAGCTTCCTGAAAGTCCTACAACATCTGTAAAGAAATATAAACCGTAAGTTGTAAACATTGTAAATGTAAACAATGTTGCAAGACCAGGTAAGCCATACAAATACATTTGTTTTTTAGTCATCTTTTTCATCTGTCATACCAGCTATCTTATAAGTATAAGGTTTAAAATATGGTAATAAGCAATCAATAACTGGTCCATAAACAAAAACTGCAATAAGTGTTCCTATTCCCCAAGAAGCTCCCATGAAAACTCCCAAAGCAAATAAAATACAATAGGAAACTGATAAACCTATACCATAACTTTTATGTAATAAATCAGCCATTGCAAAAGCAAAAATATCACTTGATTGATATCCAAGACCAATAGGAATATAGTATGCTAATGTAAGAATAATGATTAAAGATCCAGCAATAATACAACCTACTTTTAAACCAAAAGACATAACATCTACAGGTGGTAATATCGGTGCTAAAAAATCTAACCAAACATTTTCAAATGGACCTATTAAAAAGCACCAAGCTAATGTTCCTAAATGTACTAAATCTCTTCTAATAATTAAAAATACAAAGAAAACAATTCCTTCAAAAACAAGTGCTGCTGTTCCTAATTGAACATGGAAAACATTAGATAGTCCTATTTCAAAAGTAGTAAGAGGATCGCTTCCCCATTCTGGTGAAACAAGTAAAGCGACCCCTAAAGCACAAAAGAAAATAGAAGGAATAATTGCAAGTAATCTACGTGTATATCCTAGAATAGTCTTTTTATCCATCATTAATCCTCCCACTCAACAGCAATTGCTCTTACTGGTGAACCATCACAACCTACAACTTTCATTGGAATAGCAATGATATAAGGATTTTCAAAATCAATTTGATCAAAATAAGCCCAGTTTTCTCCAATCATTAAGCGTTTTTCAGAAAATAAATCATGAACTGGGAATTCTGTTCCACCTGTTTGATCAGCATTAATTGTATCAATTCCAATAAATCTAACACCTTGTTCTACTAAATAATGAGCAACTTCTCCATTAACATAAGGATGATGGAAAAATTCTTCTGTCCCTCTTTTTTTATACCAATTTGTATTAAATAAAACAATTTTACCAGCTGTAATTTGTTCTTTATAAGGTTCAATATCTTCCATTGTAATAGCTTCTTCAGCTTTTTTATCAGTAACTCTTACAATAATAGCATCACCTAAAAAGAAATCTAATTCCATTTGATCAATAGTTGCTCCTTCATTAGAAAAATGATAAGGGGCATCTACGTGTGAACCTGTTTGTGTTCCCATTACTAATGTTGATAAATTATAACCTTCGTTTTCTAAAGTTGTTGCTACAGTAACTGATGGTTCAGGATCTCCTGGATAAATTGGTGTATCAGCTGTAAATTCCCATGATAAATCAACAATTTTTTTAATCTTATGCATTTTCTTTTTCTCCTTCATCTTTATAAGCTTTTTTTAATAATTCTAAATAATCTTCTTTATGAATTTCTCTTGCATTATCATTTGATAAAACGTTATCTGCTGATCTTTGAGCAATTGCTTCAAACTTATCTTCAGTAATTCCTTTTATTTCTTTAATTGTAGGAATATTTAATCTTCTATTTAAATCTTTTACATATTGTACAGCACTATAAGCATAATCTTCATCGCTCATTTCATTTCTTTCAATTCCTAATGCATCTGCTATATCTACAAATCTATCTAAACATGCAGGTATGTTGTATTCCATAATATAAGGTAAAAATAAAGAATTAGCGACACCATGTGGTGTATCAAACCATGCACCAACTGTTTCAGCAAAGGCATGAACAGCACCAACATTAGAGCTAATAAATGACATACCTCCTATTGTACTTGCTATCATCATATTTCTTCTTGCTTCTTTATCATGACCATTTACATAAGCCTTTTCTAAATTTTGAGCAATTAATGAAATTCCTTTTAAAGCAAGTGCATCTGTAATTGGTTGATGAACTTTAACTGTGTAAGCTTCTATACAATGTGTTAAAGCATCCACTCCACAAGATGCTGTAAGTGATTGTGGTAAATCCAAAGTAATTGTTGGATCACAAATTGCAAGTGTTGGAATCATATGAATAGGATCTCCAACTGTCATTTTATACATTCTTGCTGTATCTGTAATAACTGCACACCATGTAACTTCACTTCCTGTTCCAGCAGTTGAAGGAATACAAATAAGTGGTAAAATTGAATGTTCTAATTCTACATCTCCCCATTCAACAGTTGTTTTTCCGTTTGTAACAATTGCAGCAACTGCTTTTGCTTGGTCCATTGCTGAACCTCCACCTAAAGCAATGATGGCATCTACCTTTTCTTCAATAGCAATTTTTGCCATTGCATCGCAATCTTCAGCTCTTGGATTAGGTTTTACATTCGTTTCTAATAAATATTCAATTCCTGCTTTTTCTAAACTTTCTTTTAATACTTGATAATGAGTTGATTTAGATAAAAAATCATCTGTGACAATCAACACCTTTTTAAATCCTAATGTTTTTACTTCATTCCCTGTTTCATTTAAAACACCATATCCTTCAACAATACGTGTTCCATGAAAAAAATTATTGACTTCTAACATATTTTCCTCCCGTTTCTTAACTACAAGTTTATTTTATGCTATATTGTAACTATACAATCAAGTGTTATTTGTGAATTTTTTAATTTAGGAAGGAATTGGCTAAAAAATGGATAATATTTATGTTTCACCAACAGAATTTGCAAGTATTTCAGGAGTGAGCCGTCAAACTTTAATTTTTTATGAAAAGAAAGGTATCTTTTTACCTGCGTATAAAAATGAAAAAGGCTATAGATTTTATTTAATGTCCCAATTAGACATTATAGCTACTATACAGTCTCTTCAAAAAATAGGACTTTCTTTAGAAGAAATCAAAGATTATATTGAACATCGTAATGCTCAAAGTACGTATGAATTATTTTCTAATAAGATCAATACTTTAAAAGATATTATTACTACCTATCATAAAATGATCAATATGATGGAAACAAAATGTCAACTTATTACCAAAGCTAACCAAATATTGACAGATATGGTATATATCGAATATCGAGATGAGATTAAAATTATTAAAAGTGATTATATTCCTTTTAATAGCAAAGAAATCAATCAGTATAAAATTTTAGGAGAACATATTAAATATAGAAAAAAACAAAACCATTCCTTAGGACATGCTATTAGTGGAATGGTTGAATGGAAAAAAATGTTAAAGTCAAAAAGAAAGAAAACATTTTATCAATATTATTACACAATTTTAGATAATCAACTAGAAGATGAAAACTATGACATTATACCTTCTGGTAATTATTTAGTTATTTATCATAAAGGAACTTATGAAACATCTTATCAATCCTATCATCTTTTTTTAGATTATGCTAAAAAAAATCACCTAGTATTAGATGATATTGCTTATGATGAAAGTTTAATTGATGAACTTACTGAAGCAAATCCACAAAATTATATTACACAGATCAGTGTTAAATTTAAAAAAGAGCTCGAATGAGCTCTTTTTATCCATTATTTTTTCTATATTGTTGTCTTCTTTCGTTTTCAGTTAAATAGCGTTTTCTTAAACGAATGTTATTAGGTGTAACTTCTACTAGTTCATCTTCATTAATATAGTCTAAACAAGATTCTAGATTAAATTGACGAGGTCTTTTTAAAACAACTGTAGAATCTTTTGATGATGAACGTGTATTTGTCATTTGTTTACCTTTAGTAACATTAACAGTTAAATCATTATCTCTACTATGTTCACCAACAATCATACCTTCATAAACATCAACACCAGGACCAACGAACATTACTCCACGATCTTCTACACTTCCAAGTGAGTAAGCTGTAGTTTGTCCGCTATCAATTGAAATTAAAACACCTAAGTTTCTCTTACCAACTGTTTCACCTTCCATTGGACGATAGTCAATGAATGAGTGAGAAATAATACCATATCCTTTAGTCATTGTTAAGAAGTTAGTCATAAATCCAAATAAACCTCTTGATGGGATTGTATAAACAACACGTGTTTGTCCATCACGAGAATCCATTGTTTCTAAGACACCACGACGATATCCTAAAGATTCGATAACAGCTCCAATACAATCATCAGGTGCTTCAATTGTTACTTCTTCATATGGTTCACATAAAACACCATCGATTTCTTTCATGATTGCTTTAGGTTTAGATACTTGTAATTCATAACCTTCACGTCTCATATTTTCAATTAAAATAGATAAATGTAATTCTCCACGACCAGAAACGATCCATTCTTCTTTATTTTGAATTCTTTCAATCTTTAAAGAAACATCTCTATTTGTTTCCTTAAACAATCTTTCTTCAATTTGTCTAGCAGTTACGAATTTACCATCTTGACCAGCAAATGGTGATGTATTTGTTCCAAAAACCATTTGAATTGTTGGTTCATCAACATGTAATAATGGTAAAGCTTCTTCTTGACCTGTTGTACAAACAGTTTCACCTACACCAATATCTGCAAGACCTGCAATAGCAACGATATCTCCTGCACTTGCTTCTTCAATTTCAATACGGTGTAATCCAATAAATCCATATAATTTTTGAATTCTAAATTGTGTGTGACTTCCATCAGCTCTTACACAAGTTACAGATTCATTAACATGAATTTTACCTCTTTGAATACGTCCAATTCCAATACGTCCTACATAATCATTATAATCTAATAAAGCTGGTTGGAATTGTAATGGTCCATCAACGTCAACTAATGGTTCAGGAATTTCTTTAATAATCATATCAAATAAGCAATCCATATTTGGTACTTGTGTTGAAATATCAGGATCTAAACTTGATGTTCCTTGTAAAGCTGAAGTATAAATTGTTGGGAATTCTAATTGGTCATCATCTGCACCTAATTCCATAAATAATTCTAAGACTTCATCCATAACTTCATCAATACGTGTTACAGGTCTATCTACTTTATTAATAACTACGATAGGTTTTACTTTCGCAGCTAAAGCTTTCTTTAAAACGAAACGTGTTTGTGGCATTGTTCCTTCATAGGCGTCTACTACTAATAAAACACCATCTACCATGTTCATAATACGTTCTACTTCTCCACCAAAGTCAGCATGGCCTGGTGTATCCATGATATTGATTCGATAATCTTTATAATTAATTGCTGTATTTTTAGCAAGAATTGTAATTCCTCTTTCTCTTTCAAGGGCATTGCTATCCATTGCACGTTCACTAATTTGTTCACGGTCTTCTAATGTTCCAGATAGCTTTAATAATTGGTCTACTAATGTTGTTTTTCCATGGTCTACATGGGCAATAATCGCTATATTTCTAATATTCATACGCTACTCTCCCTTCGATAACTTCCTCATTATATCACAATAATTTGAATTGTCATTATTTATTTTTTTATGTCAAGAATTATTTTTCAATGTAAGAGTTTACACTCTATAATTCATTCAATACTTCTTGTTTAATTACTTCTAAAACACCTTGATGATCATTACTTTTAGCAATCCCATAAGCAATATCTTTAATACGTGGAACAGCATTAGCCATGGCATAACTATATTTTACCGCTTTAAGTAAAGTATAATCATTCATTTGATCTCCAAAAGCCATACATTCTTCAGGCTTGATATTTAATTCTTTTTGTAATAACTTGATAGCTACTCCTTTATTAATATCTTCATTTTGAATATCGATCCATTCATTTCCCGAAGTTGTTGCTTTTACACCTTTATCTAATCCTCTAGCAATATTATCTGCATAACGAATAATTTGATGACTAGGATCATAGATAGCTATTTTCATAATTTCATCATCAATCTCATCATAACTATCAACAAATTTATAATTACAATAATATGTACGTACAACAGGTTCTAAATGTTTAAATTCATTTAAACAATACGCACTTTTTACACCACATAAAATCATATTCAATTCTGGATGTTTTTCTACTAATTGAATAATAGCCTTTACTTGTTCTTTTTTTAAAGTATTGGTTGAAATAAGTTTTGCTCCTTTAGCTATATAACTTCCATTTTCACCAATAAAATACATTTCATTAGAAATTGGTAAAAATTTTTGATATAAACGAAAGTATTGATTTCCTGAAGCAATGACAAACTTAATTCCTTTTTTTCTAAGTTCAGCAAAAATATCAAAAAATTCCATTGAAAATCTTTTAGAAGAATCTAAAAAAGTTCCATCCATATCTGTTGCTATTAATTTAATCATTCACTTGTCCCCTTTTTCTTCAAAAACATATTAAAGAAATATGATTTATTTTTCAATATTAAAACAAAAGAAAAGCACGATTTTTCGTACCTTACTTTCCTATTATTTTCTTTATTGTTTCTAAATCTTCATTATTTAATAACATATCAAAGATTTCATCATATTGTTTTTCCGTGAGATTTTCCAACCAACTTATATCTTCACTTGGATATTTCATTTTATAGAATTTTATGACATGTGATTTTGACTTTTCTACTTTGCCTTCAGCTCTTCCCTTAGCTTCTCCATCGACATAATGAGCCATCTTATCAAATTCAGCCTTTTCATAAGCCCAGGCTTCTTCTCTTAAATTCATATCTTCCATAAACTTATCATATTTTTCTTTCATGATTTGTCCCACCTTTGTCATGTTTATTCTATCACATTCATTTCCTTTTTCAATGACATAACAAAGCTCTTCTAATTCACTTAAATTATCCTTTCCCTTTTCTTTAACTATTTTTTCAATTTCTTTTAAAAACACATAATAAATATGTATTAAACTACCTTTATCATCATGATATTTATTATCCATATTACTAAATTTTCTTATTAATTCATGATATTCCTTATCTTCTTCATGATAAAGAATTATTTGGTACACTGGTTGTAACTTTCGATATTCATCTCCACTTTTTATTTGTGAAGCAATATTTTTAAAAGCATAATATTGAAATCTTCGATGCAAACTTTCAAATAAACCCGCTGATTGTACTTCAATATTGATATACTCTCCTTCTTGGGTTTTTACTCTTACATCTAAAATAGATCTTTTTTCACGATAATGATGTGTCATCAATTCAGAATTAACGACATAAAGTTCTTTACAGCGAATAGGTGTTACTTCTTCGATAATCTTTTTAAGGATATATTGACATCCTTCATCTTCATTATCATAAACAAAATACTTAAATAATAGGTCATTATAAAATGGTATGCTTATCTTTTCTTTCATCTTTTGATCCTCCTATTATTTATATTGTATTTTTTATACGTTTTTCTTTAAAAAAAAGAATTTATTTGTTTTGATACAAATAAATTCCTTCTTTAAAACGATTTAAACCATCTTTTAATCTTTCAAATGGACAAGCAACATTCATGCGAATAAAAGCTTTTCCATTTTCACCATACTCTAAACCATCACTTACATAAAGTCCCGTTTTTTCTCTTATAAAAGAAGTAAGCTCAACACTATCTAAACATACCTTATGACAATCAATCCATAAAAGATAAGTTGCTTCTGTAGGTACTACATAAACATCTTTGATTTCATTTTGAATAAATGATACCGCATAATCTTTATTATTTTGAATATATTGATTTAATTCATTAAGCCAATCTTCACTTTGATTAAAAGCCGCTTTTGTTGCACAGATTGCAAAACTATTTGGTTCAGCTACTTCATCTGTATTAATTCCACGATTAACTTTATGTCTTAATACTTCATTTGGTACAACAATACAAGCTGTTTGCATTCCTGCCATATTGAAAGCTTTAGTTGGTGCAATACACATAATCGTATTTTCTAAGTTTGTTTTTGAAACTGAGGCAAAAGGAATATATTCCTTTTGAGGATTAGTAATATCACAATGAATTTCATCACTTAAAACAATAACATGATGTTTCGCACATAAATCACCAATTCTTTGTAAAGTCTCTTTATCCCAAATTTTACCAATAGGATTATGAGGATTACAAAAAATCATCAATGTTGTTTGACTTAAAGCAAGTTTTCTTTCTAAATCCTCAAAATCAATATGATATTCTTTTCCATCAAAAACAAGGTCACTTGATAAAACATGCCTTCCATTATTTAAAATAGAATTATAAAAAATATTATAAACCGGTGACATAATCAAAACATTTTCACCAACAGTTGTTACTTTTCTAACTACTGAAGAAATAGCTGGAACAACACCTGTGACAAACATCATCCATTCTTTTTCCATATGAAAATGATGACGTCTTTCCCACCAATTTTGATAAGTTTCAAAATAATCATCAGGGACAGTATTATAACCAAAGACTTTATGATCCACTCTTTTATGTAAAGCATCAATAATGGCTGGAGCTGTTTCAAAGTCCATATCAGCTACCCACATAGGTAATTCATTTTCTTTTACATCCCATTTATATGAATTTGTATTAAAACGGTTTGTCATTTTTGAAAAATCGTACATTTTTACATCTCCTTTAATTGAATCATTGTTTGACTTGGATCCACAATTTGATCATCAATAATCATTTCACCAATACTATGTGCACTTATTTTACCAGAAATAGGATTTGTAATACTATCAATATGACTTTCAATTTGTGCATCAATATCTTTACAGAATTCAAAAGCAAGTGTCGTATTAATTAATTTACAATTAACCATCTTCAATCCTTCGATATAACATAACCCTTGTAAGCTTTCAATTGTACAATTCACAAAAGTAATACTCTTTGTATTCCATGCAAGATATTCACCAATAATTACTGAATCATACACTGTAACATTTTCACAATTCCAGAAAGCATCTTTTGAAACAAGTTTAGAATTTCTAACAACAATATTCTTACCACCATCAAAGCAATAGTTACCTGATAAATTCAAACCATCAATTTCAATATTTTCACTATTCATGCCAAAGTAATCACCTTTAGCAACCACATTATGTAATTTAATATCTTGACATTTCCATAAAGTTTCTTGAGCATTGACCATATTAACATTTTCTAAAGAAATATGTGTTCCTCTTCTAAATGTCTTAGGAGCATCAATAACACTATCTTTAATAGTAATATGATGTGTATACCAAATACCTGACCTTGCCGTTTCAAGTAACGTACTATTTTCTACATTGACGTGATTACAATACCATAAAGGATATTTCCATTTAAAAATACTTCCACTAATTTCTAAATGATCACTTTCTTTTAAAGGTGATTCTCCATCTGCAAAAATACTATCTTCTACTTTTAAATCATGACTTTTAAATAAAGCTCTTTCCCCTTTTAAATAAGCTTGTTTAACTAATTCCATTTTATTCTTCCTCCATTTGTTTCTTTAACGAATAGATTAAATAATCTAAACAATCTATTTTCTTTTGTTCTTCGTGTAATTTATCTAATAAACAACAACGATGACACTGTAATGATTTAATCAACATTTTCAAATCATCATTATTATATTTCTTGATACACTTTGTAATAAGCTCTTCATCACAACCTGCATCCTTTAAATTCATAATTAATTCTTCAACAATATCCTTTTTCAAAGCCCTCACCACTTTCCTTTATTATTTTAATTCTTTGTTCTTGTATTATCAAATACCTATAGCAAATATAATTCTATACTTGCAAGGCATAACAAAGAGCTTTAAAATAAAAATAAAGGATGTGAAATCATGGAATTTAGACTTTTACAATACTTTCTTGCCATTGCTAGAGAAGAGACGATTTTAAAAGCTGCTGAAAGCTTAAATGTCACGCAACCTACTTTATCAAGACAAATGAAAGAGCTTGAAGATCATTTAGGAAAACAGCTTTTTATCCGTGGTAATCGTAAAATCACTTTAACTGAAGAAGGTATTTTACTTAGACAACGTGCTGAAGAAATTGTCAGTTTGGTTGAAAAAACAGAAAGTGAAATTATGTTATTTGATGAAACTTTAAGTGGTGAAGTCTGTATTGGTAGTGGTGAAACGTTAGGAATAGAAATTATTTGTAAAGCAATTCAACGCGTACAAGAAGATTATCCCCGTATTCAATTTCACTTGTTCAGTGGTAATGAACAAGATGTGACGGATCGTCTTGAAAAAGGTTTGATTGATTTTGGTGTCATTATTGAACCTGCCAATATTTATAAATACAATCATTTATCTTTGCCTTATCAAGATTTATGGGGAATCTATTTAAAGAAAGATCACCCTCTTGCCTTAAAAGAAAAAATCACTCCTCAAGATTTAATCAATGTTCCTCTTTTATGTTCTTCACAAGAGTTAAAATATAAACAAATTGAAAACTGGGCCAATCCTTATTTTTCTAAATATCATATTATTGCAACTTATAATTTGATTTATAATGCGAGTATTCTAACAAAAGAATGTAATGGAGCCGTCATTTTTTTAAAAAATCTTATTGATACAAGTGGTGAAAATTCTTTATGTTTTAGACCACTTGAACCACAAATCACTTCATCACTTGTTTTTATTTGGAAAAAATATCGTGTACTTTCAAAACCAGCACAATATTTCTTAAAAATATTAGAAGAAGAAATAAAAAAGTATTCTACCCCTCATTAGAATACTTTTTATATTATATATTATTATTTTAAATCTTCACCATTAGTTTCAATGACTTTTTTATACCAATAGAAAGATTCTTTTCTTCTTCTAGCAAAATCTCCTGTACCATCATCATATCTTTCAACGAAGATAAATCCATAACGTTTTGCCATTTCTCCTGTTGAAGCTGAAACTAAATCAATACATCCCCAAGGTGTATATCCTCTTAAATCAACACCATCTAAAACAGCTTCATGCATTTGTTCAATATGACTTCTTAAATAATCAATACGATAACTATCTCTTACTTTACCATCTTCATCAATAGTATCATAAGCACCTAAACCATTTTCTACAACAAAGATAGGTAATTGATAACGATCATAAATTTCATTTAAAGAATATCTTAAACCTACAGGGTCAATTTGCCATCCCCAATCAGAAGCTTTTAAGTATGGATTAGGAACTCCTCCCAAGATATTTCCTTTTCCACTTTCTTTTGTTTTATCTGCAGTTTGACAATTTGACATGTAATATGAACATGTATAGAAATCTACTGGACCAGCAGCTAAAATTTCTTCATCGCCCTCTCGCATTTTAATTTCAATATTATTTTCTTTAAAGTATCTCTTCATATAATTTGGATATTTTCCACGACATTGAACATCACTACAGAACCAGTTCATTAAATGATTTTTTTGTTGATTTTCAATTTGATCATCTGGATTACATGTTAACCCATAGCTTGTTGCCATAATTTGCATACATCCTACTTGATAATTTGGATCAATTTCATGAGCCATTTTAACAGCTAAAGCACTTGCTAAAAATTGATGATGTAATCCTTGGAAACGATTTTGAGGAACATCTACTTGATCCATAAATTCCATTTCTTTAATTTCATTTAAAATACCTTGTCCTAAGAAAGCACCCATTGCTGTTGTTGCACTATTGATTTCATTGAAAGTTAACCAATATTTCACTTTTCCTTTGTATCTTGTAAAAATAGCTCTACAGAAATTTAAGTAACAATCTATCATTCGACGATCTACCCATGAATTCCATTTTTTAGTTAAATTGAATGGTACTTCATAATGAGAAATCGTAATTAATGGTTCAATACCATATTTTAAACATTCATCAATTAATTCTTCATAGAATTTTAATCCTGCTTCATTAGGCTCTTTTTCATCACCATTTGGGAAAATACGTGTCCATGCAATAGAAAAACGATACATTTTAAATCCCATTTCTGCAAATAAAGCAATATCTTCTTTAAATCGATGATAATGATCAATTGCATCATGACTTGGATAGAATGTTCCTTCTTCTAAAACTGGTGTAATTCTTTTAC
>CAVESC010000052.1:0-19057 GCA_963618275.1 Bacteroidaceae bacterium | reverse complement strand
GACCATGGATTATAAATATCCTGATTGCCTATATGATAGCCATCATACATCTCTTTTACTTCATTATTTAATTTTAATCCATAGTATTCTAATAGTTTTTTTGTTTCGTCACTATCAAAACCAAAATATTCACTATATTCATTGTCGCAAACTGTGTAGACATCTAAATTATTTAAATCACTGAAGATATTTTCTTTAGCTACCCTTTGAATACCTGTGATGAAAGCATATTTTAAATCTTCTGAATTTTTAAGTGAGCTTCTAAGTAAAGTCGCTAGACTTCCCTTGAGCTCTTGATAAAAATTCCCAGTTTTTGCTTCTATAAAAGGCGTATCATATTCATCAATAAACAACATAACTTGTTTGTTGTAATATTTTTTTAAACGTCTCATCAAAAAAATAAAAGCTTTTTCAATATCTTGTAATGTACCATTTTGATTATTTTTAATACCTTTATTAATTA
Source organism: Bacteroidaceae bacterium (assembly GCA_963618275.1). Classification (GTDB taxonomy): domain Bacteria; phylum Bacillota_I; class Bacilli_A; order Erysipelotrichales; family Coprobacillaceae; genus Faecalibacillus. The sequence goes on along the minus strand of CAVESC010000052.1, from coordinate 18,594 downwards.
TTCTATAATCATTTTCTTCATATTCATCCATATCTTTAAAAATAAAATGATACCTAGAATATTCTAATTGAAATTGATCTTTAATAAAACTAACAATTGTTTCTTTATTTTCTTTTGCATCTGCAAAAGAAATAAAAATCGTTGGATATTGATTTAATTCACTTGCATAAGGTGTATCCATGATTTTCGTACCTTTAAAGATTTCTTTAGAATCTTTCGTGATATCAAAGAATTCTGACATCATTGACATATTGATTGTTTTACCAAATCTTCTAGGTCTAGTCACTAATGTTACTTTACTTTTTCTTTCTAGAAAATCTTTGATCATTAATGTTTTATCAACAGAATAATAATTTTCTTGTCTCAATTCTCTATAATCATATACTCCTGTTGGTATTGCCTTCATGTTCATCACCCTTTCATTACTATTATAGCTTATCTCATATAAATTAAAAAGTGGGGATAATCCCCACAAATTATTAAAATACAAAATTTCCATTTTCAAAGATTTTTACATGACTGCCATCTTCTAAAATACCATCAATCATTAAATCTTCTGTTCCCATCATAAAATCAACATGTACTAAAGAATCATTGACACCTTTTTCAAATAATTCTTTTTTATCCATATCAATACCACCTTTAATACATTCAGAAAAACCAATTCCTAAAGCCATATGGCATGAAGCATTTTCATCATATAAAGTATTATAAAATAATGTTTTTAATTCATTAATTGGTGAATGATAAGGAATTAAAGCAACTTCACCTAAACGTTTACTTCCTTCATCGCTATCAATAATTCCTTTTAAAACTTCATATCCTGTTTTTGCTCCAAAATCAATTACTTGACCATCTTTAAAACGTAAATAAAATTCATCAACAATATTTCCACCATAACTTAAAGGTAAAGAACTAAAAACAATTCCTTCTACATCATCTTTATTAGGTGAAGTAAAGATTTCTTCTGTTGGTATATTAGGAAAATTATACACACCATTTTTTAAATAACTTCCCCCACCAGCAAATAAATAATCTTCATTTAAACCAATTGTAATTTCAGTTCCTTTACTGTTTTTATAATAAAGTTTCTTTAAATTTAAACTATTTAAATAATTAACTCTCTTTTCAAAAGAACGACGATGTTGATTCCATAACTCTACTGGATCATGTTCATCATCAATCTTAGCTGCTTTAAAAATAGCATTCCATAAACTATCAAGCGCTTCTTGATTTGACATATCAGGATAAACCTTATTAGCCCATTTTTGTGTAGCACCACCTGCAATACACCAAGCATTGGTCATATTATCTGATAAATCATAATATGTCTTACATGCTTTTTTAACGGCTCTTTGCCAATTAGAAATCTTTTTAGGTTCAATGCCTGCAAGCATTTCAGGATCTTCATCATCAATATAAAGAAAACATGCATTCATTAAAGCATAATCATTTCTAAATGATGAAAACCATGCAGGTACTTGATTAAAATCTTCTGCTTCCATATTTTCATATTTCATACGTGTGACTTCTTCATCACTATAATGAACAACAACTTCTTTAGCCCCTACAAGATATGCTTGTTTGGTAACTGCTCTTACAAGTTGAAAACTTTCAATAGATGCACTAATAACCACTGTTTGTTTTTCTTGTACATTTAAACCTGATTGAACAATTAACTTAGCATATTTTTCTAATTTTGTTTCAAAACTCATTTTTCCACCTCTAATTTATCTAATTCCTTTTGCGCATCAAGACAACCTTCTTGAAGCGCTAATTGATAGTATTCTTTAGCTTTTTCTAAGTCTTTAGAAATACCATCACCATAATGATACATATAACCTAACATAAAGCTTGCTTTTGAATAATGATAATGACTTGCTTGTTGATAATATTGCATAGCTTTATGCTTATCTTCTTTTTGACCAATTCCATAGAAAAACCATCTACCTAAATGATAAAACCCTTCTCTATTTTGTTTTTGACAAGCTAATAAATAATATTCATAAGCCATTTGATAATCTTTTTCTACATAAATACCATTTTCTAAATAATAAGCATATTTAACAAGTGCTGGTGAATAACCTTTCTTGGCACTTCTTAAAAGATAATCAATCATCTCTTCTTTACTGATTTCTATTCCTTGTTCACCATAAAGAGCTAATTGATATAAAGATTGTTCCTCATCATCTTTTAAAATAGCTAATTTAAAATGTTGTATTGCTTGTTTATCATCATGTTTTTCTTTAAAATACTGACCTATTAAATAAGCAGCCAACGAATATTGATCTTCTACCTTTGTTAACCAAGCAATTCCTTTTTCCTTATCTTGTAAAACACCTTTACCTTCTAAATAACAAACACCTGAATAATAATAAGCTTCTCTTTCACCAAGACTAGCTGCTTTTTGATAAGCTTCAAAAGATTTCTTTTCATCTTTATCTGTCCCAATTCCTTGACCATAATAATAAGCGACTGCTAGTGTTGCTTGACCATCACCCTGTTTACTTGCTTTTAAATACCAATAAAAACTATTTTTTTCACTATCAGGATATTCACTATGCATTTCATAAAAATAGCCTAAACAAAATTGTGCATTCATATAGCCCATATTTGCTGCTTTTAAATAACACTCTAAAGCCTTATGACTATCCTTTTCAATTCCTCGACCAAACTCATAACATGTTGCCATCGCTGTAATAGCAACATCTAAACCATCTTTAGCTGCTTCTTGATACCAATGAAAAGCTTTAGGATAATTTTCATCACAGCCATAACCTAAATCATAAAAACGTCCTAATTTATATTTAGCAAGACTACTTCCTTCATAAGCCGCTTTTTCATAATAATATAAAGCTCTTTGATAATCTTGTCTGGTTCCTTGACCATATTCATAACACTCTCCAAGAGCACAAATCGCATCATTATGTCCTAAAGCAGCTGCTTCTTCATAACGTAAAAAAGCTTCTTCTAAATCTTGAGTCACACCATAGCCATTTTGTAAGAAAAAAGCTGTTGAAAATAAAGAACGTGGAAAACCTTCTTCAACCCCTAAAGAATAAAGTTCAAAAGCTTTTTCATAATCTTGTTCAACATCAATTCCATATTCATAAAAATAAGCAAGATTACAAGCTGCAACAACATTTCCCAAATCACTGGCTAAACGATAATAGGTCATTGCAACTTGATTACTTTGATTGACTCCTTGTCCTTTTTCATACATATATCCTAAAACACATAAACAATCAGAATCTTCACATTCTTCTCCTAAATGAAAACATTCTAATGCTTGATCATATTTTTTTTGATCATAATAATAAAGACCTACTTGATAATATTGATCTGGTGTTAATTCTTCTAAATCTAATTCATCATAATGTTGATTATAAGTAAGAGCACATAAATCAATACCAATGACTTGATGGTCTTCATTTTCTATTAAATATTGTTCAAACTCTTGATAATCTTCATATGTTTCCATCATCATTTGAATTGAATCTACTTGTTGTTGTAATTCTTCAATACTTGCATGATGTGAATAAACAGAAATTAACTTAATATAGGCGACTGATTGTTGATAATCATCTTTTTTTACACGAATCAATGTTTCTAATTCATAATCATTGAGAATTTCATCTATATAATAATGATGAAAAAAAGGTTCATATAAATGAATTCTTTCTTTCATATTTTCACCCCCTATTGGAATGTTATTTCTTTGCATTAACTATTCTACTAATTTCCTCAGAAAATTTTCCTAAAATAACTGTTACTTTCCCTGTTGCTTGAATAACTCCACTCGCTCCTAATTCTTTTAAAACATTCACTTTTACTAAATCATCATTTTCCACAAAAAAACGTACTTTACTTCCTTGACTTTCACTATTTTTAATATTTTCAATGCCTCCTAAAGCATGAATTAAAGCTTCCATATCAATAGGAATATCCTTTACATTAACTTCTTTTGGTTTTTTATTTTTTAAAACCTTAGCAAAAATAAACCATACTGCAACAATCACTATAAGTGCAATTAAAACATAAATAAAATAATCTGACATATCTATTTCCTTTCTTAATAAACATTTTCTTTTATGATATATTTATAGTATACTATAAATCACTAGGGGTGACAAAATGAAAAAATATTTAGATTCTACAATTTGTTGGCCACTCGCCATCATCTTATTTATTTTATGTCTTATAAGTTGTTATACAATTAAATGTGCAGCTGGTTATATTACCTACCCTAATCCTACAGGATATTGGAGTAAACAGCTCCTCTATTATATGATTGGTGTTGGCTTGATCTTTTTGATCAATCGTTTTGGAAATGATCGTATTTATTCAGGAATGTGGATTTTTTATGGCATTTTAATTGTTTTTCTAGTAGGTCTTGTTATTCAAAGATTTGCGATTTATAAATTAGGAATGAGAATCATTCCTTTTGCGAAAGATTTAAATGGTGCCACATCATGGTATAACTTTCCAGGTTTTTCATTTCAACCTTCTGAATTTATGAAAGTTGTCATGATTATTTGTATGTCTAAAACAGTTTCTTTACATAATGAAAAATATTTAATTCATACATTTGATACTGATTTACAATTAATTGGTCGTGTTATGGCTATTGCCTTACCACCAATGTTACTTACTTACTTACAAAACGATGCTGGTGTTACCTTAATTATGGCTTTTTCAGTCGTTGTTATTTTATTTGCATCTGGAATCAATAAAAAATGGTATATTGTAGGTTGTGCTTTTGCGGCTGTTATTATCATTATTTTTACTTACTTATTTATTTATCGCCAAGATATTTTCTCATCTATTATTACTGGTCATAAACTTGATCGTTTTTATGGATGGGTCGATCCTGAAGGAACTTATCAAAATCAAGGTTATCAGCTTTATAATGCAATGATGGCTTATGGAACTGCCGGACTCTTTGGACATGGATTTGATACAGTCATTATTTCTTTACAAGAAGCACACACTGATTTTATCTTTTCAGTTATTACTTTAGGTTTTGGCTTTGTTGGTGCTGTTATTACTTTAATTTCAATTTTAGCTTTAGATGTTTGTATTTTATATGTTGGTTTAAAAGCAACACATCAAAGTGATAAATATTTTATTGCTGGTATTTTTGGATGTATGATTTTCCAACAATTCTGGAATATCGCTATGATTCTAGGAATACTTCCAATTACCGGAATTACACTACCATTTTTATCTTATGGTGGATCTTCACTTTTATCTTATATGATTGCTATTGGTATGTGTTTTGATATTCATCGTCAAACAAGTATTGCTAAATACAATCAAATCAATTAAAAAACATTTCAATGTAGTATAAAAAAGGATTGTTTAAGATCATTAAATTCAATCCTTTTCTTTTTATCTTACCATTTATCTACTAACACAATAAAAAGTGAACTTTTTAAGTTGTTGATTCAACTTATGCAGTTCACTTTAAAATTTCTTATTATAATACTTTATACTTTTATATTTATTAAATTATTTCTTTTTGCATAATACAATAAGAAAATTCTATAAATTTGATCTATTATAATTCCTAAAACAATTACCTCTAACGTTGATATGGATTTATCAGTAAAAAACACACTTAAAATAATACTAATCAAAATAATAATTAGTTGCTTAATATGCCACCATTTACTTCCAAAAACATATATAGAATTGTTGATAACGTTATATTTTTTACCTATATAGTTATTCACAAATATTTTCCTTTGTAATTGAGTGCTCATAAAAAAGGTAAAGATATAATGCATTAATAAAATAATTATAATAATATATAAGATCATATTATCTACCTCTCATCTTTGAATAAATTAAAATAACACTAAATCCTCATATACTTTTTTACAATTAACAATATCCTATATACTCAACAACATAATAATGATTACCTATTTTCTTTATTTCAATCTTTCCACCCATCTGATCAGGAATAGACCACCAACCATTATACTTTATATTGTAGTAAAGACTACTGCTATCAGTTTTATCAATATCCTTACATTTTTCTACTTCTATAAAAAATGATTTCCAACTATGAGTTTCACCATATATAAATTCAACAATAGCTTCTCTAGGTGATTCATTATTTAAATTTTCAAACAAGAAATTTGTATATAATTTAATACATGTAATTACCACAATAATTAACAACATCCATTTAATATATTTGTTTTTTTTCAAATATGCATACCTTTTCATTAAAATCTTATTCCTACATAAAGTAATTTACTTTATAGCCTTTCTTTTTCTTGTAACTTTAATAAATACAATACATATATATCATCTTTAAAAACATAATTATTGAAAATATAAAATTGATTAATTCATATTATTTTAAAAAAATAATATATACAACTAAAAAATACTAAACAAAGTAATCCAAATGGAATAAATATTGATAAAACTATTATAAATATAACTTCTTAATATACTCTGAAAACGTTTTCTAACCATATTATATATTCTCGTCCTATTTGCGTCAATTAATATATATTATCTATGTATTTATTAATAAATTATATTTGTACAATAAGTATAAGAAAGAGATTATTATATCAAGAATAAAATTTTTTAAGTTTTAAATAATATTGAATAAAAAATCTAATATTATTTTTCCTGTTACAAAAAAATAGGATGTTTGTCTGTATTTGACGTAAACATCCTATTTTTTATAATGTATTTCTTGATTTGTAAAAGGATGAATAAAACTTATTTCTACACTTTCTAAATAAAATAATTGTTTTTCTTTAGAACCATAAAGTTCATCACCTACTAATGGATGACCAATAGAAGCCATATGTACTCTTATTTGATGCGTTCTTCCTGTTACAAGTTTACATTCTACAAGTGTTTGTTGATTATGATGGGCTAATACTTTATAAAAAGTTTTTGCACTTTTTCCTTTATCACTCACTATTCTTTTAATTGAGTCTTCACTTTTTAAAATAGGTTGATCAATAACCCCTTCACCTTCTAAAATACCTTCTACTAAACAATGATAGACTCTTTTTACTTGTTTAATATCTTTTGATAACATTGCATGTGCTTGTCCACTTTTAGCAACCAACATATATCCTGAAGTTTCTTTATCTAAACGATTGACTAAATGAATTGTACTATTTAATCCAATTTGTTGGTAATAATACATTAAAGCATGACATAATGTATGACTTTGATATCTTTTAGTAGGAATACAAGGCATTTGACTTTCTTTATCAATGATTAAATAATAATCATCTTCATAAACGATTTTTAAAGGAATATTTTCTGGTTGAATCATTGATGTTTCTTGAGGAAATATGATTTCTAAACAATCTCCTTTTTGTAATAAATATCTGACTGTTTGACTATTCCCATTTACTAGAAAATCACCATTTCTTTTTATCTTTTTAATCATTGCCTGACTAATTGGTAATTCCTTTAAATAATCTCTTAATAATATATTTTCTTCTATCCAATATTTCATGAATTAATAAAAGCCCTTCTAACTCTTTTAATAAAAGACATTTCTTTATATTCAATAAAACGTACATACTTACGTCCTATCGTAATTTCAATACTTTCAACATCCTCTAATTGTAAATGAATATGATCAATTCCAATTAAAGAATGATTAAAATGATTGCCCACTAATTTAATAGTTTGACTTTCATCTAAAATCAAACTAGAACCTAAAGAACGATATGCATTATGATGAATACCTGCAACTTCTGTAAGTTGCATTAAAGGAATTCCTGGATAAATAATAGATCCTCCTAAAGATTTATTATAAGCTGTTGAACCTGATGGTGTTGAAACACATAAACCATTTCCTCTAAAGACTTCTAATAAAACATTTCCAATATATACATGGATAACTTGTGCTTGTAATCCTTGATCTAATCTTAATTCATTTAAAGCATAATATGTTTGTGATGAATCTTTTTTATTGATTTTAATCTCTAACATATATCTTTTCATAGTTTTAAATTGTCTAGAAGTTACATCTTTTATAAATTGTTCTAATTCTTCAACTTGATAATCAGTATAAAAACCTAATGTTCCTGTATGTATTCCTACAAAACAACAATCAACATCTAAATATTGATGTACAGCTTCTAGAATTGTTCCATCTCCGCCTATTGAAATAACAAGATCAGGATTTTTTTCATCATAAATAAAAAAGTTTTGTAAACTTTCTTTAATTTTTAAAGCTGTTTTCTTAGAAAGATCATCATTTCTTACCATTAATGCATATTTCATCTTTCTTCCCTCCATATACATGTATTATAATATATCTAAATCATTTAAGCAAAGAGGTATCCTATGGAACATTTAGAAATTGAATTTAAAATGTTATTAGAAGAAAAAACATTTAAAAAAATATTATTAGATTATCAACATCAAATAAAAGATTCTTATGAACAAACAAATTATTATCTTTTTCATCCTTTACTTGCGAAAAATAGATATACATTAAGAATCAGAGAAAAAAAAGGAAACTATGAATTAACATTAAAAAGACCAGCCAAAATTGGTACTAATGAATTAAATATTGATATTAATAAAGATATTAAAGATGCTATTTTTAATCATCAAGAAGTTAATAATGAAATATTTGATATTTTAAAAGAAAAAGGTATCTATATAAAGGATTTGGTATGTGGTTATTATTTAAAAACAATTCGTCATGATATTATATTACCTGAAGGTGTTTTATCTTTAGATGAAAATGATTATAATCAGCATCATGATTATGAAATAGAATTTGAAGTCAATGATTATCATCAAGGTATTTTTGCTTTCCAAACACTTCTTCAACCATACCATTTAAAATATGAAAGAAATTGTGCAAGTAAAACCAGAAGAATGTTATCAACATTATAAAAAAACGAATAGGCAAAGCCTATTCATTTTTTATTCATAATAATAATGATAACGTTTTTTCTTCTTTAAAAAAGCATTAATAATCAATAAAACAATTCCTACAAAGAAATAAACAGCACCACAAACATACATATATCTAATAGATGTTAACTGAATATTCATTGTTGAAGAAACCATTGCTGTTAAACCTAAAATAATTGCAAAAGCAATTAAGAAAGTCATAATTCCACATACAAGATAACTTACAGATAAACATTTTGTAATCAAGCGATCTTGATAAGAAATCAAAATTAAATAGATTGTCGAAACAGCTAATAAAACTGCACTAATAATAATATGTGTTGTACTTTTAAAACTATATACTTTTTTTACAATTTTATAAGTTTCTCCCGATTGTTCCATTGTATTTTCAACTTTATTAACAACTTTTTGATTAACATCTTGTAAATCTACTTGATTAATTGCTTCATTATATAATGTTGAAAATGTTTCTTCACTAATTGAAGGTTTTAATAATGAATAAACTTCATCTTTTCTATCTTCTAACGTTTGTTTTAAAAGTGTTTCATCAATATCACTTGCTGAACCATTAGTTAAAACTGTATCAATATATTCATTGACAAGTTCTTGTGTTTTTTCATCTTGTTGTAAAGAAGTCACAAGTTCTTGACTTTTGTTTTCATCCATATTCATTGTACTTAAAACATTTTGACAAGCATCTTCTAAAGCTGTCGTAACTGCAGTTGATTTAGTTACTGTTGGTACCATATCATTAATGATTAAATGATTCATAAATAATGAAATTGCTAGATAAAAACTTGAACAAATTAAAACCAATGTCATTACTATTTTTAAAAACTTCTTCATATACTTTTCCTAAAAAAGAATCAATCTAATGATTTGATTCTTTTTCTCTATCCCTTTCATATTCTTTTTTAAAATTCAAACAATCTTTATTTGTAAATTGTGGACAATGATCCATATCATGACATTCAGCAAGTTTTCTAAGTTCTTTAGGGATAAATACTCTTATTTCTTCAGCATTATATCCTACTTGAAATCTTCTTTCATCAATCATAATTGGTCTTTTTAAAACCGAAGGATTTGCTTGTATAAATTTAATAAGATCATTCATTTTCATTGAATCAATATCAATGTTATTTTCCTTTATAATTTTGCTTCTTTTAGAAATAATATCATCTGTTCCATTTTCACTACGTTCAAGTAATTCACGAAGTTCTGATTCTTTTAATAAAGTAGAAAAAATATTTTTTTCTACATAAGGTATTTGATTTTCATTTAGCCAAGATTTTACTTTTCTACAAGAAGCACAACTTGGGGCGGTATATATACGTATCATACAATCACTCCTTTGTATGTAATTATACAACAATTTTAAACTTTGTATATTCTTTTTTTAAATATCTTGATTTTTATAAATGAGCTTATTATAATATTTTTAAAGACTTTGAAGGAACATAAGTAAGTTATATTAAGTGTCATAGAAAGCTTATGGGTGATGGAAATAAGCCATTAGTATAATGGAAATTGGGGTTCTGGAGTTACAAAAGGCATAAGTCTTTTGTCGCTAATTGCGTTAAAATTAAGAGCGTATATAATTATACGAATTAAGGTGGTACCGCGCTATATAACGTCCTTTTTTAAGGACGTTTTTTATTTTAAGGAGGAAAATTTATGAAAAGAATGTTGAGTGGCATCAAGCCAACAGGAAGAGTAACTTTAGGAAATTATATAGGAGCTATTAAACCTTTTGTTTCTTATCAAGATGAATATGAAATGATTGTTTTTGTCGCAAACTTACACTCAATGACAATTTATCAAGAACCAAAAGATTTAAGAAAAAATACTAAAGATTTAATTTCTTTATATTTAGCTGCTGGATTAGATCCTAAAAAAGTAACACTATTTTTACAATCTGATGTTTTAGAACACGCTCAACTTGGTTGGTATTTAGGATGTATGGTGTCAATGGGTGAACTATCACGTATGACTCAATATAAAGATAAAGCAAGCAAACTAAAAAAAGATGAATCTATTGGAGCTGGTATTTTTAACTATCCTTCATTAATGAATGCTGATATTTTACTTTATGATCCAGATTATGTACCAGTAGGTGAAGATCAAAAACAACACTGTGAACTTGCTAGAGATGTTGCTGAAAGATTTAACAATCGTTATAGTGAAACATTTAAACTACCTGAACCACTTGTACCAAAAGTAGGTGGACGTATCATGGATTTACAAAATCCAACAAAGAAAATGTCTAAATCAGATGAAACAGGAAAAGGATGTATTTATATTTTAGATGATATTAATGTTTCTAAAAAGAAAATCATGTCTGCTGTTACTGATAGTGATAATGCTATTTATTATGATGTTAAAAATAAACCTGGTATTTCAAACTTACTTACAATTTATTCTATTTTAAATAATGAAAGTATTGATTCTTTAGTTGAACGCTATCAAGGTGTTGGTTATGGTCAATTTAAAAAAGATCTAGCTGAAGTTGTTGGTAATGAATTACAAAAAATTCATGATAAATATAATGAAATCAATCAAGGTAATTATATTGATACAATTTTAAATGAAGGTGCTGATAAAGCGCGTTATATGGCAAGAAAGAAACTTGCGAAAGTCGAAAGAAAAATAGGAATTACAATCAAGAAATAAGCCTAGGCTTATTTCTTTTTTGTAAGTTCATAAAATAAAATTTCATGAATAAATGAATAGCCTTTGGCTATTTTATTTTTTAAATGATTATATTTTTGAATACTTTGTTGATCTTCTATATTTAATTGTCTACATAACATTAAAAAATCATCATAATTATCTATATATAATTCATCTATCTTTTGTTCAATAAATTGCTTTTTCAACCTTTCTTCTCTTGTTAATCCATATTCTTTCATTTCTCCTTCATCATACATTTGATAATGTATATCAGATAACTCTAAAGCCGCAATTTTTTTATTCATTTTATCTCGATCACAAAAGTCAAAAACACTACGATAACATAATTTCCCTTGATCATCTGTTTCAATTGCTAAAGCATAATGACCATCTCCTATCGCAAATACTTTTTGACACATTTTTTGATCAAATATTTGTAAACAACCATAGATAAAATCATGCAATGTTTTTTGATCAACTTTAAAACATGAAAGTGTTGAAATGATTTCAATATCATCACCATTTGACCATTCATATGGTTCTAATAATTCTTCATCTTCTTTAACCCAATTAACAAGCATTTTCTTCCTCCTTTTTTTAAGTATATGTTCTCTTTGTTTAAAAAATGTTTTTGTATATTTTTATAATATTTTCATATATAATGGGTGACGAGGTGAAATTATGAATTTAATTAAGGATATTATTGTCTATGCAATTTTAGGTGCTATTCAAGGTTTTAGTGAACCTATTCCTATTTCAAGTAGTGGACATTTAGTTTTATTCCAAAGTATTTTTGAAAAGCTTGGTTTAATGGTTCCACAAATGAATGATGTTACTTTTGAAGTTATTGTTAATACTGGTTCATTAATTGCAATCATGTTTTATTATCGCCAAGATATTATTCGTTTAATCAAAGCTTTTTTTGGATATATTGCTAAACCACAAAAAAGAGATGAGTTATTACCAGATTTTAGATTTTGTATGTTATTAATTGTTGCTACAATTCCTGCAGCAATTGGTGGTGTTCTTTTTAATGATTATATTGAACATGCATTTTCTAATCCTAAATTAGTAGGATGTTGTTTACTTGTTACAGCTTGTTTCTTGATGCTTATTCATAAATTTGGTTATAAAGGAAAAAGAACAACGAAGAAGATGAATTTATGGGATGCTTTAAGAATGGGGCTTTTCCAATTACTTGCTTTACTTCCAGGTATTTCTCGTAGTGGTTCTACTTTAACAGGTGGAATGCTTGGTGGTCTTGATCAAAAAGCAGCAAGAGATTTTTCTTTCTTTATGTTTATGCCAGTAAGTTTTGGAGCAATTATTTTAAAACTTAAACATTTTTTAACAAGTTCAACTGTAGCTGCATTATGGCTTCCATATTTAATTAGTTTTATTGTCAGTGGAATTGTTACTTATTTAGCACTTAGTTTATTGTTTAGTATTTTAAATAAAAGAAAATTAAATTATTTTTCTTATTATTGTTTTATAGTAGGAATTATCGCAATTCTATTTTTATAATAACAAAAAAAGAGATTTCGCATTTGCTAATCTTATAGGTCGTAGTAAAGATGAAATCGAGGCTTTGATTGTAAAAGATCAGAGCCTTTTTCTATTTTTAGGAAATTCATATATTCGTAATTTTCTCAAAATCACGAAAGACTCTATGATTATCTTGCCAATATTGAGTGTCAAGCAAAGAATTTAATTGAACAGCCAGTAAGAAAAGGAGCAAACTCAAAGTAGAAAATATGATAGTGTAGATACTAATTAATCACTCCATGACATAATTTTTCATAATCATTATTTCAATTTTCTTTGTACCTATGCTGAAAAATTTACAAATTACTGACTAATAAGCAAAGATATTTATGTGCCTGTCCCTTCGTGCAGTCAGATTTTTTTATTGTTGCCCACTGCCATACAAGAAATAATGTATTGCTGTAATGGTCTGCAAGCAATTCACTAGGAATGTCTTTTTGCATTGCTTCTGGACAGCTTTTAAATATAAAACGCATTTTATTATTCAAAAAATTTCTAAAACTTGAAAACATATATCCAACCTCGCTGTTATTCAAAAGAATCTTGTGTATAACAGCTTCATTTTGCTTTGTAAAATCATAAATTCGATCAAAATAAAGGTACAACATTTCATTTTCTTCAGCGTGATGATAATCACTAAATCCTATTTGCTCAGCAAGTGTCTGCCAACAGTAACCAAGCAAATCATATTTATCATTAAAGTAATTATAAAATGTCGCACGAGGATATTGTGCCGCTTCACATAACTGACCGACAGTGATTTCCTCAAAGGATTTCTCAGACAAAAGCATAAACATTTCCTTACTGAATGCCCTAAGTGTTCGTTTTGCTCCTTTTGTTAATGGTTTTGTAATATCGTATTTCATATCTGTCCCCTTTTGCAAAATTCAATATTTGTCTAAATTTAAACAAGTAAGTTCATTTGTCACTTGTCTTGTTGCCAGTTACAATATAGTATGAAATCAAGAATTTTACAAGTGTCTAAATTTTTTCACTTGTGTAAAGGAGAGTGTTTTTATGAGTATTGCAGTTATAACCGGAGCATCTTCCGGACTTGGTGTCTGCTATATTGACGCCGTCACAAAATTATTTCCTGAAATAGATGAACTATGGCTGATTGCCCGTCGTGAGGAACGATTAAAAGAAGTTTCTATGAAATATCCCGATAAACATTGTGCAATTATTCCTATGGATATGACTGATATGAGCAGTTTCAAACTATTGGAAGAAAAATTAAAAACCAATAATCCTCAAATTGAAGTTTTAATAAATGATGCAGGTATGTCAATCGGTTCTCCTTTTGAGGATATGGAGCTTGAAAGTATGCTAAAAATCATTGACCTGAACTGTAAAGGAGCAACCGCAATAACAAAGATATGTCTACCATATATTATAGACGGAGGTACAATTTTAGAAGTATCCTCAACCTCTGCATTTGTTCCAAACACAAACTTAATCGTTTATTGTGCATCGAAATCCTATGTATCCGCATTTTCTCTTGGATTACGTGAGGAACTTAAAGACAGACACATAAATGTATGCGCTATGTGTCCAGGTTTTATGCTTACAGAAATGACAAAACTTGAACTTACAAAGGGTCAAAGTCAAAGACGCTTGCCTGTAATCGATCCAAAGACTGCTGCTTTGAAATCATTAAAAGCTGCAAAAAAAGGCAGAGCCGTTTATACTACCGGCGCATTTTATAAATGCTACAGATTGCTTGTAAAACTTATTCCACATACACTTCTTGTTAAATTTACAGGTCTTGGATAAGGAGATAGATTATGATTTTATATTTTTCAGCAACTGGAAACAGCGAATATGTTGCCAAAAGGATTGCAACTGAAACAGGTGACATTACTGTTTCTATTACAGATTGCTATCAAAAACAAATTTTCTCATTTGATGAGAAATACAAAACACTTGGTATAGTAAGCCCTACATACTCTTGGGGATTACCAGCTATTATAATCGAGTTTTTACAAAGATTAAATTTACGCTATAAACCGGACTACATATATTTCATTGCAACTTACGGAACAACTCCGGGACAAACTGGGAGATTTGCAGATAATATTCTTGCTCCTAAAGGCTTGTCATTGTCCACAAGATTCAGTGTGAAAATGCCAGATACTTGGACTCCAATTTTTGATTTGAGCACTAAAGAAAAAATTCAGCGTATAAATAATAATGCAGAGCATGAAATTGATTATATTATCAAGCAAATAAAAAATTTTACTATAGGGGATTTTATGAAAAATAAACTTCCTTATCCGCTTGCAAAGATAGGTTATAATATCGAATATAATTTGATGCGAAAAACAAAGCATTTTTCAGTTGAAGATACCTGCGTTGAATGTGGATTATGTACCAAAAACTGTCCTGTTTCCGCCATTCAAATCAAAGACCATAAACCCGAATGGGTTAAGGAGCAATGCGTTATGTGCCTTTCTTGCTTACATCACTGCCCTAAATTTTCAATCCAATATGGTAAAAGAACTAAAAAGCATGGGCAATATACACATCCGTAAAATCATTTGTATAAATACTAAGATAGGAATGTACAAAAATGATCATTTAAAAACAAGCACAGCTAATGAAGATAAAAGCCGTCGGCTGTGCCTGTTTTTTGCCTATAAAATTTTCACTGTTCAGTTGTAGCAAATGAACAAATTTGTCAAACTCCTCAGGAGTTTCGATTTATCGCATAGCAAAAAAATCGGTGCAACTCATTTTTGAGTTGCACCATGTGCTAGTACATTAAAACATCCTTATCTTTTTTCATTATTTTTTAGCAATAACTTCTACTTCAATTAAAGCACCTTTAGGAAGTTTAGCAACTTCTACAGCAGATCTTGCTGGATAAGGTTCTACAAAGTATTCAGCATAAATACCATTTACTGTTGTAAAATCATCCATGTTATCTAAAAAGACAGTTGTTTTTACAACATTAGAAAATGATAATCCTTGACTTTCCAATAATCCTTTCACATTTTTTAAAGCTTGATGAGCTTGTGCTTCGATTCCTTCTGGCATTTCACCTGTACTTGGTACTAGAGGAATTTGTCCTGAGAAAAAATACATATCCCCTACTTGTATTCCTTGACTATATGGACCAATAGCTCCTGGAGCTTGATCTGTTTTCACTACATTTTTCATTTTTTAATCCTCCTTGCCATATAATTATAACAAACTCTTCATATATTAAAATGATAAAGTTGTAATTTTTTTATGAAAAAGTATAATTATTGAAAAGGATGTGTTTTTATGAAATACGGATTAGTTTTATCAGGTGGCGGTTCTAAAGGTGCTTATGAAGCTGGTTGTTTGAAGGCTTTACAAGAATTAGGTTATCATTTTGATATTGTAACAGGAACTTCTATTGGTGCTTTAAATGGTTTACTTGTGGCCCAAGAAGATTATCAAAAGCTTTATGAATTGTGGGATACTTTATCATTAGAAAAGGTTTTAAAGCATCCTATTCAATTTGATTTTTCTATTGAAAATTTGATGAATAATTCATCTAATATAGGTCCTTTTTTAAAATCATATCTTGATAAAAAAGGAGCAGATATTGAACCTCTTATTCAATTAATCAAAGGTCTTTATAATGGTAAAAAAGCAAAAAATTCACCTATTAAATATGGTTTATGTACAGTCGCTTTTCCATCTATGAAACCATTAGAAATTACAGTAGATGAAATGAGCGAAGACAACATTGTAGAATATGCAATTGCCTCTGCTTCATGTTTTCCTGCTTTCCCTATTCATTATATAGATAAACAAGGATACATCGATGGTGGATATTATGATAATTTACCTGTTTCGCTAGCTTTAAAAATGGGAGCACAAAAAATCATTGCAGTTGAACTTAATCAAGAAGCTACACATTCCTATCTATTACATCGTGAAAATATCACTTTTATTAGACCCTCTAAACATTTAGGTGGCTTTCTTGACTTTAACCGAGAAGTATTGGATCAAAGAATACGTTTAGGCTATCTTGATACTTTGAAAACATTTAAACATTTAAAAGGACATCGCTTTGCTTTTTATCATGAAGATATTATTCAAGAAATAGCTTTAGCCTTTTATAATCAAATTTTAAACTATGAAGATCAATATAACCATCATTTACTTACAATTTCAGATGAAACACCTATCCTTGATTTACTAAAGGAAAATACGTATTTAGATAACTTACAATTAGAAGATTACTTTATCTTAGGTTTAGAACTTTATATGAGTGAACATGATTATGATGATTTAAAGGTTTATCATTTCAATGAAATTATTCAAAATATTAAAAAACAAATAAAGCCTGATTTAAGAGAAATTGAAAGAATTGATTTTAAAAATATTGCTCAATCTTTTAAAGAACTCACAAATCATCAAATTCTTAAAAATTATTTGTCTTATTTTATAAATAAAAAAGAAGAACATTTAAATTATGAAAATCTTTTCTTAAAAGAATTTGTCCTTGCAATGTTTATCTCTTGTATCTTAAGCTATGAAATCTCATAGCTTTTTTGACATCAGTTCTATTTTTCTATAAACTAGTACTGATAGAAAGTTGGAATATTATGAAAAATATATTAAAAATCATCTTATGTGTTCTTGTATGTTATGTAGCAATTGGAATTGGTTGGATCACAAAAGATATCATTATTCATGAAAATGTAAAAGACGGTATTGCCATCTTAGGATATCATGGTGTAGTAAGTGACAAAGAAAAAAAAGCGAACTATGCTTCTAATCCTTACTTTATGTCTGTAAGTGAATTTGAAAAACAAATGAAATATTTAGCTGATCATAATTATCAATGTTTATCAATGAAAGATGTTAAAGCATATTATTATGGAAAGAAAAACGTATCAAAAAAAGCTGTATGTTTAACTTTTGATGATGGTTATAAAAACTTTAATACAGTTGTTAAACCGATTATCAAAAAGTATAATCTCCAAGCAACAGATTTTGTTATTGGTTATAAAACAAAAACAAATAATCCACTTTATTTACAAGTTAAAGATTTAAAAAATGATCAGTATGTTGAATACTATAGTCATTCTTATAATATGCACCATATTGGGCATCTTCCTTATAAAAAGAAAATAGAAACCCTGACAATATCTGAAATAAAAAAAGATTTTGAAAAGAACAAAGGACTTGTTTCAACAGATTATTTTGCTTTTCCTTATGGTGTTAGTTGTCAAAATGCTCAAGACTATCTCAAATCAAGTTCTGTTAAACTCGCCTTTAGTTACAATCAAAATAGACATATGACACGCAATGATAAGCAATACTTGCTTCCACGTTATTTAATGTTTTCTAACATGCCTTTTCCATTATTTAAATGGTGGGTAGAATAAAAGAACTATCAAGCGATAGTTCTTTTAATTAATAATTTTTAAAACATCTTCTTCACTATTAATATTAAAAATATTAACAGTTAGT
>CAVESC010000051.1:0-19249 GCA_963618275.1 Bacteroidaceae bacterium | reverse complement strand
AGTTTGTCTCAAATTTGTTTCATAATTGTTTCATTTCTATTATTATTCTATCTATTCTTTTTTCTTCTTTCAATGGACAAATAGTCCAAAAAAAGATGCCTCGTAAAGCGTCTAATTATATGGAAGCGTAATAATAAGAGTAAATGTATCTTTTAAATCTTGGATAAAAAATTGCCCTTGATGCATTTCTATAATTCTTTTTACGCTTTTTAAACCTATTTTGTTACTTTCAATTTGTTGTAATTCTTTTTTCTTTTCATTTTCAAAAACAATTTTTAAATTACCTTGTTTAATACTTATTTCTAAATAAACAGGACTTTCTTTTTTAGCGTATTTTAGAATATTTGAACAAATATTATTAATCATTCTTTTCATCATTGATAAATCTAATTTTAAATCAACTTCACAAATATCCATTTCTTTTTCTACTTTAAAGCCTTCTAATTCAAGATATTCTATGTTTTCTTGAAGATATTGGATAAATTTTTTGCTTTGAATTATTTCTAATTTTGGTAATAAATCTTGTTCAAAAACAAGTGCGTATTCAAATGTTTTATTTGATAAATCTTTAATTTGTTCTGTTTTTTCAATACAGCCTTTTAAATAATGATCCATTTGATCTTTATCTTTATAACAATGTAAACTTAAAATATCTAAATATCCTCTTAAAGCAGTCAAAGGTGTTCTTAAATCGTGTGATAATGATGTAATTAATTCTTGATGGGCTTCTTTTATTTTTATTTCATTTTGATAATTTAAATCTAAGGTGGTTCTTAAAACATCCATTTCACGTGCTAAGATAGATAACTCATCATGACTTTTAATTGTCATAGGATGATTTAAATCCCCTTGTGACATATTTAATACTTCTTCTTTTAAAATATTAATATATTTAACTTTCTTTCTAATAAAAATAAATGTTGGTAAAAAGAAAATCAATAAGCTAACAAATAAAGCACAATAAAAATAATACTTTACATATTTTAATAAATGCATGGAACTAACATAAACAATTCCTTCTCCATCTTTAAATGTAACTGTTTCTGTAAAAAAGTTATTAAATGCATATTGCTCGAAATCACTTTTTAAAATATAAAGAGGGGTAAATCCTACCGGTTCATCAAGAACCTTTCCAAAACTCCCATCAATATATAATTCATCTTCATCATAAAGAAGAACATTCATATAATCATCATGCTTCTTTAAAAACTTTTTTAGTTCTTTTTTATCATTTTTATCTTTTGAATAAATAGAAATATTTTTTGCTTCTTCTTTAAAACCTTTCATAAATGCTTTTTCATTAAAAGGCTTTTCAACTGTTTCAATAAAAGTATAAAAATCTGATACATTGATTCTAAAAAAAGCATAACACAAAACTGCTAAAATAGCTGAAGAAAGTAGTAATAAGACAATTTTCATAGACAAACTTAAATTCTTTTTAATCAATATAATACCCCTTTCCCCAAAGGGTTTTAATAATACGTGGATTTTGTGGATCATCCTCAATTTTCTTTCTTAAATTACGAATATGTACCATAATTGTATTATTAGCTCCATAATAATAATTTTCATGCCAAATAGCTTCAAATAACTGACAAGCCGAAATAACTTGTTTTCTATTCAATAATAAATAATCTAGAATTTCATATTCCAAATCTGTCAAAGAAAGTTTCTTTCCATTCAATTTAACCTCTTTATGTTCTTGATCTATTTCTAAATTATCAATCATTAATGTTTTCTTTGTTAGTGGGACCTCATTTTCTTTTCCTTGATAAACACGATAACGTCTAAGAAGTGCTTTTACTCTTGCATTAAGTTCATTATAAGAAAAAGGTTTAGTTAGATAATCATCCCCACCACTAGAAAATCCTAATGTTTTATCACTTTCTTGACCTTTAGCTGTTAAAAATAAAATCGGCGCATTTGTTTTTTCTCTCATTAATAAACAAACTTGATAACCATTCATTTCTGGCATCATGACATCTAAAATAATAAGATCTATTTCATCATTTAATAATTCTAAAGCCTCTTTACCATTCTTTGCTTCAATAATTTGATATCCTTCATTTGTAAGTAAAACATGAATAACTTCTCTAATTTCTTCATGATCATCTACAATCATTATTTTTTCATTCATAAACTTCTCCAATCTTTTGCTTTGACCCAGTTTTCGTGGCTCATCATATGATCTAAATGTTTCATCACTTTCTTTTGGGATGAATAATCTTGTATAAGTTTCATTTTTTGATCATAATTTTTTTGATTTATTTTCTTTAATGTTTCAGGAACTTTATTTTTCTTATAATATTTTCCAAAATAATATAAATTTTGGTTTGTTGCTTCTATACTAACTATTTGTGATGTTAAACGATGATGAATATGCCCATATTCTCCTAAAGGATTGTGAGTAACAACCATTTTCCAATCTTTTTTATTAAGAATATAAGCAACATCCTTTTCTATTTTCTGTCTAACATGAATCCATTGATCCCTTTTTCCATCTGTCTTATCTGGATAATCAAACATTAATCCTTGATTATGGGTTTCTTTCATTATATTCATAAATTCTTTTTTTCTCACTGCATTATTTCCATTAGTTAAACAAACAACTAAATAATTACCTTCTAATAAATGACTTCCACCCCAAATTGTTTCATCATCTGGATGAGCAACAATCATCAGTTTTTGACTTTCTTTATAATCTATTTGATCAAAATCTTTTTGATGTAAACTTTTTGAATCATCTATTAAAAAACATCCTAATACAATCAATATACAAATAACAATAATACTTTTCTTCATTTCAATCACCTATTATACCTTATCACTTATTTCTTAATAATAATTCATAAGAATTCTTAAGACTTTCTATATATCAATT
Source organism: Bacteroidaceae bacterium (assembly GCA_963618275.1). Taxonomy (GTDB): domain Bacteria; phylum Bacillota_I; class Bacilli_A; order Erysipelotrichales; family Coprobacillaceae; genus Faecalibacillus. Next base: position 16,368 of record CAVESC010000051.1, on the reverse strand, counting down.
TTATATTTTCTCTATTTGTTTATGATTTCTTTAGAAATGATTAAGGGAATTATTAAGAATGACTTGTTAGAATAAAAACGAGGTAAAAAAGATGAAGAAAAAAGATTATTTATATCTGTTACTTTTAACTATTATACCATTATTCATGTTGTTATTTGTTAAAAGTCAACATTTAATATTTGGAAATTCAATTGATTGGTTTAATCAACATGTCACAATTGCTGATGCTTTAAGACATGCAATAAGAAATGAAGGAACTATTTTTCCTACCTATCTTTCTAATTTAATGGGTGGTGTTAATATTTATCATTTTTCTTATTATGGTACTTTAAGATTTGATATTTTATTAGGAGCTTTGTTAATTGATATAAAAATGGTTGATATTATTATTTTCTATCAAATGTTTTTAATGATTGTAACTATGATTACTTGTTATTTATTTTTAAAAAATCATCTTAAAAATAATGATCTGTGTTTTTTAATGAGTCTATGTGTTTTATTATCTTCCTTATTTTTTCAATCACATAAACAGATTATGTTTGTGAACTATTTACCTTTTTTATTTCTAATGTTAAGAAGTATTGATCGTTATTTTATAAACCAAAAGATAACAAGTATTGTTATTTGGGGAAGTTGTATTGTTTTACATAGTTATTTCTATTGTATTGGTTGTTTTATTGTCTGCTTTATTTATTTTATGATGCAATGTTTACAACATAAAAGTTATAAAAAACCGCTTATACACTTAATTGCTGCTTATTGTCTCATTGTCTTTTTAACAGCTATTTATACAATACCGACATTATTTGTAATTGTTGGAGGAAATAAAAGCGTTAATGCAATGAACTATCTTAGTTTATTGATACCAACAGTCTCTTTAAAAGGACTTCTTTATAATAATTATGGTTGTGGGCTTACTTATCTTTTTTGGGTATTGATTGTATATGGTCTTTTTAAAGAAAAAACACGTCCCCTTTCAATTATTTTAATGATTTCTATGTTATGCCCTTTTGTAAGCTTGATCATGAATGGTTTTTTATATGCTCGAAGTAAAATATTGATTGTTTTTTTTCCACTGATTATTTTACAAGCCGGTCTTGTTTTAGATGATTTTACTTTTAAAATCAATAAATATATGATATTGCTCTTTATATTTCCAATATTTTTTATTCAAAGACCTGAACTTGTATTACTTGATTTAATATTTAGTTTAATCATTCTTTATTTTTCAAAACTAAATAAAAAAATATGTTTTATTTATCTTTTAGTGCCACTTTTAGTTGTTTATTATAATAACCCAACAAAAAGTTTTCTCACAAATAAACAATATCAATCTTATTCAAATCAAGAAGTAGAAACATTCATTCAAAGAAACAAGATTTCTACTCTAGCTAATATAAATATAAACAATCAAAATATGAATCAAACCTATCAAAACCAAGTATTACGTCTTTCAGGCTATACATCAACGAATCATAGCCTTTATAACTCATTTTTATATGACACATTAAAGCTTCCTATTTCATTAAATAATCGTGTTGGACAAATAGATCAAAATAATCTTTTCTATTTAAAAATGATGTCTATTGATTCTGTTGTTTCAAAAAAGGAAATTGATGGTTACCAAGAAGTTGATAAAATCAATGATTTAAAACTTTATCAAAGTCAAGATATTATGCCAATGGCTTATGCTACAAATAAACTTTATAGTCAAAAGCAATTCAAACAACTGCAATATCCTTATACTTTAGATACTCTTTATAATCATGCCATTGTAAAAAATGGAAATAGTCATGATCAAAGTCAGTTTATTGAAGAAGATATTGGTTTAAAGAAATCTTATACAATTTATCAAAAGAAAAAAAAGACATTAAATTATGATCTTAATAGAGAGACGAAAAATGACATCTTAGTAATTGAAGGTGATATTAAAAATTATAAACCTCAACAAAGTGTTTCTATTACTATTAATGGTATTAAAAATAAATTATCTCGTAGTAATTCACCTTATTATAATCAAAATACTCATTTTACTTATTTATTATCTGGTGAAAATATAAATAAATTAACTATTTCATTATCTAAAGGACATTATGACATTAAAAATATCAAAACCTATTCTTTAAATAAAAATACAATTAAAAATAGAAATCAAGAAGTTGATCGTTTAAAAATTAAAAAAGGAAAAGATATTTTAAATGGAACGATCAATGTTACAAATGATGGCTATTTTATAACACGTATTCCTTATGATCGTGGTTATTCAATTTATATTGATGGCAAAGTTGTAAGTAGTGAAATTGTTAATACTGCTTTTTTAGGATGTCAAATTAATCAGGGAAAACATCATATCCAAATTAAATTTACACCTATGGGGTATCGATTAGGATCTATTTTATCTTATTTTGGATTTATGGTGATTTTTATAAATTATCTAATTGAAAGGAGAAGAAAGGATGAAAGATGATACAAAGGAAATAGTGAGTTATGTTTTTGTAGGAGGCATGACAACACTTGTAAATTATGTTGTTTATTTCATTTTGTTGAAAATACATAGTCATTGGTTAATTGCTAATAGTATTTCTTGGTTTTTTGCTGTTTTGTTTGCTTATTATACAAATAAAAGATATGTATTCAAGAGTAAAAATGAAGTTAAAAAAGAATTTATTTCTTTTGTTTTATTAAGATTTATGACGTTATTGGTTGAAAATATTTGTCTTTATCTTTTAATTGATTTAATGAATATTCAACCAATGATTTCTAAAATATTAGTAAGTTTTATAACTATTTTATCAAATTATGTTTTATGTAAATTTAAAATTTTTAAAGGAGAAGGTGTTTGTCATGGATAAAATAAGCGTTATTGTTCCTTGTTTTAACGAAGAAGATGTTTTACCACTGTTTTATAAAGAAGTAACTCATGTTTTAGAAAGTATTGAAAATATTGACTATGAGATACTTTTTATCAATGATGGTAGTCATGATCATAGTGAAGATATTTTAAAATTGTTAGCTCATAAAAATCCTCATTGTTTCTATTATTCTTTTTCTCGTAATTTTGGAAAAGAAGCAGCTATGTATGCTGGACTTGAAAATGCAAGTGGTAATTATGTTGTTATTATGGATGCAGATTTACAACATCCCCCTTACTTATTAAAAGAAATGTATCATTCATTAAAAGATGAAGAATATGATTGTTGTGCTGGTAAACGTGTTGATCGTACAGGCGAAGGTAAATTAAGAAACTTTTTATCACATAGCTTTTATAAAGTTATTCAAAAACTTACAAAAATGGAGATGGATGATGGCGCTGGTGATTTTAGAATGATGACTCGACAAATGGTCAATGCTATTTTAGAGTTAAAAGAATATAATCGTTATATGAAAGGTTTGTTTTCTTTTGTAGGATTTAATACAAAATGGATTGAATTTCATAATATTGAACGTCCTGCTGGTAAAAGTAAATGGAATTTAACAAGTTTATTTTCTTATGCTTTTAAAGGTATTTTCTCATTTTCATCAACACCTATTACAATTGCAGGTGTTATTGGTAGTATTTTAATAGGAATTTCTTGCATTGTTTCATTATATTCTATTTTCTTTCATCATGTTTCATATCTTACAAGTTTAGTTTTATTTTTAAGTGGTTTACAACTTATCTTTGTTTCTATCTTAGGTCAATATTGTTCATCATGTTACTTTGAAACAAAACAAAGACCTATTTACATTATTAAAAATACAAATAATATTCATAAAAAAATGGGATAAATGAAAAGGATTGTTATCTATATAGATTCAATCCTTTTTTCATCATAATCTTTAATATTCAACTCTTGAAAAGATAAACAGCTTTCTTTATAACCTTCAGCTGAATACTTCTTTATCAAATTACTTTCTTTTTTTGTTAAGTATACGGTTTTTCCATAATTAGTGATTTTTATTGTAAAAATCTTCTCTTCTACTTTTCACTAACCATCTATTGAAAAATACTGTAAATCTTCAAATGCATCGTCCATAAATTCAAACTCAAATATATGGTAATCATCAAATGATTGTTCATAATAAGTCACTTTTCCGTTATTATAATCAATAACAGGTTTACCAAGTTTCTTCTTTACATCTTCAACAGTAACCTCTCCATATATTTCTTTAATATCAGATAGCATAAAATCAATTATTACGTCCAAATTTTTAAAATAATTATCAGCTAGTAACGCCACAGTGTTCTGAATATCTTCTTCTGGCTCTTCGTCCCAAGCAAAAATCAGTCCTTCATATTCATAAACATACTGTCCTAAATCTTTTCTAAATTCCATTATATGCTCCTTTCAGTTGTTAGATTGGATTAACCAAATCAACAAAATCTGATTTACTTATATAATTCATTATATCAATTACATTTGAACAGTACAATGGAAAGCCATTAGTTACAGACTTATTTCTTCGGTGTTTGCTGTGGGACATTGTTCTGTGAATTTCCGACATGAGTGCCTTTTATTCTTCAAAACAATATCGTCTGCCTTTACATACCAGTCCACATCTGCACTATGACAATTCGCATTTACTGCTGTGTCTGCAACAAGATAATAAGTTCCACTTTGGCATTTAATCATAATCTTTTAACAAAATAATTGCCAGAACGGATACCTGTATCATGCGTCCTTGTATGTTGTGTTTTAAATTATAAGTACGTTTCTTAATTCCTTCACTGACTAACTGGCTGTTCTTCATTTTTTTATTACACAATAAAAAGAAAAGGATTGTTTATATGAACAATCCCAATCTTAAATTTTATAATCTAATTATTTTTAACGATTATATTTTCTTTTTCTTAAAACTATAATTCCTAAACCAGCCACTAGAAGCATACCCATCATTGCCATAATTGGAGTATTATCTCCTGTTTTTGTTGATCCAACAACTTGACCAGTAATTGTTTCTTGTCCATCATTTGAAGATGATGGTTGATTACTAGATGAAGAATCATCTGGTTTTGTATTATCTGGATGAGATGGTTCAACATCTGTTTTTACTTTCTTTACAATAACCTTTCTTGTAAATTCAACTTCATTACCAAGAGCATCTACTACTCTATAAACCACTTGATAAGTTCCAGCTTTACTTGTATCAACATCATTACTTATAACTGTAAGTTTTTCTGTGATATCTGTACCATCAACATCATAAGCTTTAATATCAGCTAATGGATCAAATTTATCACCCACTATAAATTCTTTAGAATCAATAACAAGTTTTGCTTTTTCAACAACTGTAATTGTAAATGTTTTACTTGCTTCATTACCAGCTTCATCACTTACAGTTACTGTAATTGTATAAGTTCCTGCTTGATGACAATTATAATCACCACTGATTGTTAATTTATCTGATAAATCACCATCAACATCATCCATTGCTTTTAAAGCTAATAAATCTTTAATATCAGTTTCATCATCTACATAAATGATAGCGTCATTACCACTAATTTCTGGAGCTGTAACATCTTGTTTTCCTTTAAATGTTAATTCAACATGACGGTAATTGAAGCCATCAATGTCATCATAAATGCGAATAAATTGTTTACCAGCTTCTAGTCTTACTTCGATTGTATCACTATCTTGGTAATTAGCCCATCCACCAGTATTCTTTAAAGTAACTTCTCCTAATTGTGTTGTTGTATTACCATCAATTTTCATGATGATTGCTTTTGTATCACTTCCGCAATCATGACTATAATTTACTTTTAAATCATATAATCCTGCTGTTTTAACATCAACATAATAGTCTTGGTAAGTACCTGCTGAACCAAATCCAATATTTTTAGTTGAAGAGCCTTCAATTGCCCATCCAATTTCTTTTGAACCATCAACAACTTGATCAGCAGTAATATTTGTTGGTTCATCTTTAATTTCAATTGCATCTGTTAATTTTTTAATTTGTAAATTTGTTAATTCAAAGCTTGTATTATTTACTTCAAGTCTTAATGTTTGTTTACCAGCTTTTAAGTTTAACATTTGTGCATAACCTTGAGCATTTCCCCAATATTTACCAAAAGAAACACTACCAAGATTATCTGTTGCTAATCCTAAACCACCACTTAATTTCAAACCATTTGTAACAGCTTCATCATCTTTAACTTTATAAGTTAAAACATAATTTCCTTCTTCTTCTACATTTAAGAAGAAATCTAAATAATCTCCTTTAGCACCATTTACTAAAGTACCTTTTTTACGATAAGCATCACTTTCACTTAATTTAACAGCTTCATCTTTTACATCAATACTATCTGGTAAACGATCTGTTTTTAATAATTTAATATTTGAAACTAAATCTAAATCTCCATCACTATAACCACTTGCTTTAACTGCAATTGTTCCAGCAAGATCATCATAATTTGTATTTGTACGTTCTAATGTAACAGTTGCTGTTGTACCATCTTTGCTTACTTCTATTTTGCTTACTTTAACATATTGTGCAATTTCTTCACTTAATGTTAAATCACTTGCTTTTATTTTTTGATTAAATTTACCACCTGTAATCTTTAAATCAAATGTATTACTATCATAGTCAAGATTACCAATATCTTCTAAGCTTTCTTCATCATCTACTGCTTCAATGATTGTTTGATCACTTAATGAGTAATCTTTATCGCCTACTTCTTTAGCATCAATTTCAACTTTTAAAGTACGATTACTATCGTAATCTACAACTTCTTGTCCTTTTAAAGTAATTGTTGCTTCTGTATCGCTTACTCTATCTAAGTCAAAATCAATACCTTGTGGTAAATCAATCTTCCAATTATCTTTATCTAATTGTTCATTAAATTTACCATCTTTTAAATGAACAGTAATCTTTTGTCCATTTAATTTTCCTTCTTTTAATGAATCATTTTCTAATTGAATATATGAACCAAATGATAATGATTTTAAATTAAATCCCCCATTATTTTTAGGAACAAACATAATTTTATGACTACCTTTTGGTAAATCAATAGCAACTGTTCCTTTTTTATAAGTACTAAAGCTTCCAGTTGTTTCTAAAGTACTTGATGTTGTTAAAACATCATCTACATAAATATCAAATTCCGCATCTTTTTCAGCTTTAGCGTATTCAAGTTTCATCTTGTAATTATCTGCTTTTTGAACATTGACTGTATATTCTAATTTATCATTATCATCAAAGAAACCAACATTTTCGTTATTTTCAGCAATAATATTTTCACCATAGCTATAATCTAATGCATTAATATACCCTGGTACATTTAAAATATCTTTTGCTTTAGTAAATGTTAAAGCACCAATATCCATATCCCCTTGTGGTAAGGATAATGTAAGTCTTTGTACACCAGCATTTAATTTTACTTGAACTTGAACATTTCTTGTTGTACCCCATGCATTCCAATCACTAGACCAAGTATCAAAACGTTTAGTCACTGTTTGACCAATTTCTTGATTATCAACTTTTAAAACAATTTGTTTATTGTCAGTATTACTATCAACTGATGGTCCACTTGTTGGTCCAATAGCATGAGGAATTGAAACATTATAAAGACCTGCTTCTTTAACATCGATTAGATAATCAGCCCATGCTCCATCTTGCACATTTCCAAATCCAGAACCGTCATCTTTCACTTTTAATTTATCGTAATTAACAGCATCGGTTGCTTTTAATACACCTGGGATTTCATTTCCTTTGACTTCAGCAATAGAGCCATCCCAAATATAAGTTGCTACATTACCAGCAGGTAAAACAGCATTAAATTGTGTGCCATTCATCATCACTTTAAATTTTTGATCAGAACCACTACGATTTGTAACAATCATGACAATTTTTCCTGTTTCAGGATCTTTAAAAGCAACATTTGTAACAGTTGAACTACTTCCATTATTTGTATCAATACGAACATATCCTGGTTTTACATATTTAGTAAATTGAGACATGATATATACTTCAGGTGTAGCCCAATATCTTTGAGGATTATTAGCATCTTGTACAAATAATGTTGGATCAGGTGTTCCAACCCAATGGTGAGTTCCAATATTACTATCTAACATTGTTACCCAACTATTATAACTTTCAGAACCATTTCTTAACCAAGTAATAATATCATTAGCACCACTTGTTCCCCAAACAGATCTTTCAGTTAAATTCATACTTAATTTATCTTTGTAATTATCATAGAAAGATCCCATTGTTGAAGCATTTCCTCCATATGGATGGAAGGCAATACCATCAATATTATAATCATCTCCAGCTTCTTTGAAGAAATCTTTCATAAAATTATCAGCACCATCAAAATTGTGATCAAAAGCCCATAATTTAACAGCTTTTTCTTGATCATTTAAAATTGTACTTTGAGTTAATTCTGCTTTAATAGCTTTAGCAAGCTTAGCTTCTTGTGTTCCTGTCATAGCACAACTTGGATAGTTGATTTCAAGTAATGGTTCATTTTGAAGAGTCATTGCATAAATAGGAATTCCTTGTTTTTTATACTCTTCTACATAACGTACCATATATTTAGCTAAATCATTAATATATGCATCATTTAATTTACCACCTTTTAATAATAAATCATTATTTTCATATGATTTACTACTAGAAGTTGCTGTTTTCATCCATCCTGGTGGTGTCCAAGATGAAGCAAAGAATTTAAGATTATTTTCTACTCCTAGTTCTTTAGCAATCGTTAACATTTCATTAAGAACTTTAATTACACCATAATCTTGATCTTTTTGAATACTAAATCCTTTACCAGTCACATTATTCCAGTCTGGTTTTCCATCTAATTCTTTACCAGTTCCATCATAATAAGTATAGAAATCTTGAGCTGTAAAATCAGATGTTCCAATTGTAACTCTAATTAAAGACATTCCCATACCATTAACTGGATCTAATAATCTTCTTAAAAATGCTTGACGATTTTCATCAGTCATTTTTAATAAATTATGAATTGTTGCTTCTTCAATAGAAGTTCCCATTCCTAATACACTTTGATATGTTTTTTGATCATTAACAATAATTGTTGTTTGTTTAGAATCATCTGCTACACGTAGATCTAAAGCATCTTTTGTTGCATTTTTGTTAGAAATTTCAAATTCACCTTTATACCATGACATATTTTGTGAATTTTCTGAAGATGACATGCTTACTTCAACAGCACCTTCTTGTAACATAGCACCTGTTCCAACATTCGTCACTTCTTCTGGAACAACTGGTCCTACATAATCCCCCGCTTTTTCAAATGTATAATAATCAAAGTTGAAATCTTTATCTCGTGCTACAAGTTTAAGTTCATGAACACCTTCTTTTAAACTTACTAAAGCGTTCATTTCTTGAGCTGTAAATGTTGTCCAACTACCTGTTGAAACAATAGATGTATTCTTCTTTTCTAAAACTAATTCATCATCTAAATATAATTCAAATGCTCCTTCAATTGTTGATTCATATTGACGAGCTGCTTGAACAGTTAACTTATATGCTGCTTTTTCAGGTACTTTTATTTTATAAGTCATATAACGACCATCTTGTAAATATCCAACAGTTGTACCATTATTTTCTAATTGAATACTACTATGTGCATCTATAAAGTCTTCTGCTTCTAATTTTCCTTTTGTTTTTTCTAAATCTACAACATTTGGATCATCAGGTGCACTAAAATCACCTGTTTTTTGTGCTTTCTTTAAACCATATCCTACTGGATATAAAACTTTACTTGTATCTGTATATTTACTTGTAATATCTTGAGGATACCAAGTCCATGTAATTGGATTTGTTCCTACGAAATCTTTATTTCCTAATAATACATCAGCAACTCCATCACCTTCACTACCAGGAAGCCAAGCATTAACAATTCCCTTAATATGCTTATCATTTACATAATCAGCAATGGCAATTGGACGTCCTGTTGTTAAAACTAAAACAATTGGTGTATCAGGATGACTATTTTCAATTTGTTTAATTGTACTGATATCACTTGCTGGTAATTTTAATTGACTCGCACTTCTATCTCCATTACTTTCAGCATATGGATCTTCTCCGACAACTACAATTGCTGCATCCACTTTTGAAGTAGAATCTGTATATACGCCATTAGCACTATAATTAATAGTACCACCTTTTTTATCCATAGCAGCCTTTAAACCACTGAAAATCGTTGTACCTTTTGTCGTATTTCCAGTCGATCCTTGCCATGTAATTGTCCAACCACCACATTGTTTACCAATGTCATCGCCAGCACTTCCAGCAACCATTAAATTATCCATATTTTCTAATGCTTGCATCATTGTTTGATCATCTTTTACTGTATCATTTTTTAATAAGACTAAAGATTCACTTACAGCTTGTCTTGCAAGTGTACGGTGTTCTTGGCCACCAAATAATGCTTGTGCATCTTTACTAGCGTATGCTTTTGAAGAATCATCTAAAAGTCCAATATTTTCTTTTGCTGTTAAAATACGTGCTGTTGCATCATTTAAACGTTCTTCACTAATTTTATTTTCATTAACTGCTTCTACTAAAGCATTATATAAATTTCTCCAACGAGGTGTATCACCATCTTTTTCAGCAACCATTAACATATCAACACCAGCATTGATACAAGCAATAGCTTTATCTTTATAAGATGATTGATTTTCAATTTGATCTAAACCATTATAATCACTTATAACAATTCCTTCAAAACCAAGTTTTTCTTTTAATAAAGTTGTAAGAACATCTTTATTCCCATGACATTTCTTACCATTAATACTATTATAAGAAACCATAATAGATTGAACACCTTGATCAATTGCTTTTTTATATGGTGTAAGAATTTCTTTAACAATTTCATTATCCATATTCGCATTGATTAAGTCATTATAATCACTTTCACTCAATTCAACATTTCCTTGATTCGTACCATTTGTTGTTAAACCTTCACCTAAATAATGTTTAGCAGTTGAAAGAGTAGAACCATCTTTTTCGATTCCTTTAATATAAGCATTACCTAAAGAGGTAACACGTTCTACATCATCACCAAATGTTTCATAAGTACGCCCCCAACGTTCATTATGAGGAACTCCTAATGTTGGTGTAAATGTCCAGTTAGCTCCCATTGCTCTTACTTCACTGGCTGTTGCACTACCAATTTTTTCAACTAATTGTTGATCATTAGCTGCTGCTAAACCAATATTATGAGGATAGATTGTTGCACCATATAAATTATTATTTCCATGAACAGCATCTATTCCATAAAGTAATGGAATACCTCCACCATTAATAACTGCTTGTTGATAACTATTTGCTGAATCTGCCCAATTTTTTAATTGATTTCCAGTTGATGGTGCAGCCCCACCACCACTTAAAATTGAACCAATTTTATATTCAGCCACTTCTTCTGGTGTAATCCAGCGGGTATCCGCTTGAATCATTTGTGCAACTTTATCAGTTGAGCTCATATTATTAATTATATTTTGAACCCTCTCTGATATTGTTGACTTTGCATCGACTCTAACAGTTGAAGCTATAACCATTAAAGTCACGAGTAATACTTTCAATATCCTTTTCATCATATTCCCTCCAAATTCATTGGTACAAATTCATTATATGCCTACATTTATATAATGTAAAGCGCTTTCATGTAAAAATAATAGAATCTTTAAAATTCATACCAACAAATCTATAATCGTATTGTGAAATAAAAACATTATGATATAATGAGCTTTGGGTGATTATATGTTAAAATACGAAATGATCGTCAATGATCTTCAAAAAAGAATAATGAATGAAGAATTCGAAGAAAATCACAAATTACCTACTGAAGAAAAACTGATAGAAGAATACAAAGTCAGTCGTAATACAATTCGTAATGCAATTAAAATATTAATCAATTTAGGGATGGTTTATTCAGTTCAGGGAAATGGGATGTTTGTTCGTGCACCAAAGAAAAAGGGAACAGTCTATTTAAATTCAACACGTGGTGTGACAATGGATAAACCTGGTAAGGAAATTGTTAATAAGTTATTAGATATCCAAGTTATTGAAGCTGATGAAAAACTAAGTCAACAAATGAATTGTAAACTTGGAACTCCTGTTTATTATTTAAAAAGATTACGTATCGTTGATGGTGTTCCATATGCATTAGAAAGAACATATTATAATAAAGATATCGTTCCTTATTTAGGTAAAGAAATCGCTGAAGGATCTATTTTTAGATATTTAAAAGAGGATTTGAAATTATCTTTTGGTTTTGCTGATAAATATTTAACAGCTATTAAATTAAGTAAAGAAGATGCAAAGTTATTAAAGCTTAATGAGAATGATCCAGCTATTATGATTAATGATAATATTCATTTATCTAATGGTCTTCTATTTAATACTTCAAACATTATTTATAATTATCAAACAACTAATTTTTATAGTGTTGCACAATAATTAAAGCTTGTCATCTTGATAAGCTTTTTTTATATACAAAAAAAGAATCACATTTCTGTGATTCTTTTAGCAGCAGTTTTATTCAATTGTATTATTTTAGTCTTCTTTTCTTCTTAATTTGATTGCACCTAAAGCAGCAGCCATGAATAACATAGCATATCCTGCAACTGCAGTTTCATCACCAGTTTTTGGAGATGTTTTATCAGTTGTAGTAGTTCCTGTTGTTGGTTTGTCACCTTTAGAAGTATCATCTTTTGATGCATCATCTTTCTTAGTGTCATCAGCAACAGTTGCTTTGACTTGTTGTCCAAGCCATGTCCATGCATTTACTCCGTTTTCATCATAACATTCATTGTTATCGAAGTATACCCATGACCAGTGTCCACTATATTGATATGGTGTTCCATCTTCATTTGTAAATCTTCCAGTTGTATCATGTACATCATCGAATGCTGAAACATGTACGTTTTTAGCACCAGCAGCTAATAATCTCTTAATTGTTGGTTCAACACATTTAGTTGGATCTACAGTTGGATCGTTTTTAGCATATGTGAACCAGATTCCCATATCTTTGATTGATTCAATTTGTTCATCAGTAATATATTGATCTTGGAATGCTTCACAAATTGGGAATGCAGCAGCAAAGTAATCTGGATTCTTTAAGATCATTTCCATAGTCATATATCCACCATTAGAGCATCCACCAATGTAGATTCTATTAGGATCGATATCATCATTTGCATCTACGTAATCTTTAATTAATTCCATTAAGCTATCTGCATAGATTGAACCTTTATCACCGTTTTGGTATTCTCCGTTACCACCATCCATCCACATAGTTGGACATTGAGGAACTAATACATAAGCATTATTTAATTCTTTTTGGAATTCATCTCCAACATAAGCAGTAACTTCATTTCCTAAAATATCAATTGAAGGGTCATATTTTCCTTCACCAGCACCATGTAACCAAATTACAAGTGCATTTTTCTTATCATCTTTTGCAGGAGCGTAGTCTGCATAAGAATAAACTGTTCCATCACTAGCTGTGTATGATTTTTCATAGATATTAAATTTATCTAATTGAGGACAAATCTTACCATCACCAGCAACATCAATATCAGCAACAACATTTAATTCACTTACGATTTCATCATCAGATTTTAATTGAGCACCTTTAGCAAGGCTTACATATAATCTATAAGGATCACACCAACTATTGAATCCAGTTTTTAAACTATAAATAAATGGTGATCCTTCACTTGGTGATACATACATTTCGATTGTTAAGTAATTAGATGAACCAGTTACTTTATTTCCGTTTTCATCAGAAGTATAAGCAGCTGTAACTTTTCTATCAGCTTTTGCTTCATAAGTAGAACCATCAGCCCAGTTTGTTGCAGCTTTTTCTTCTACAACACTTAAGTTGTTTGCATCTACAGAATCAGCATCGATTGTTTTGTCTAATTTGATAACTGTTTTTGTAACAGCTGGACCCCAATCTTCACCTACTACGTAAGCTTTTTGAGTACCAGTAGCAACTACAGTATCTTCTTTAGATTGTCTTGACATCCATTGCCATAAGTTAACACCTTTTTCATCGTAGCATTCATTGTTATCAAAGTATACCCATGACCAATGTCCACTATATTGATATGGTGTTCCATCTTCATTTGTAAATCTTCCAGTTGTATCATGTACATCATCAAAATATGAAGTATGTACTTCAGCACCAACTTCTTTTAATGCAGCAACTAATTTTTCAGTACCTTCAACATCTACAGTATCATCATTTTTAGCATGAATGAACCAGATTGGTAAATCTTTAATTGTGTCTACATTATTTACATAAACATCATCTCCTGCTTTTGCAGCACAAATTGGATATGCAGCTGCATAGAAATCAGGATGAGCATAAATCATTTGTAATGTTGCAGCTCCACCAGCTGAACATCCACCAACGATTACTCTATTAGGATCAATATCATCATTTTCAGCAAGAATTTTCTTAGCTAAATTGTAAACTGTTTCTACGTTTGTTTCATTTCTACGTTGAGGAACTAATACGTAAGCACCATCCATAACTGATTGGAATTCTTCTCCACCAAGAGCAGTTACTTCATTTCCTAATAAGTCGATTTGAACATCTTCTCCAGTTTCACCAATACCATGATTCCAAATAACTAAAGCGTTTTTATGAGAATCTTTTTTAGGTGTATATAATGAATAAGAGATAGTTCCATTTTCATCTGTATATTCTAAGCTTTTATAGTTTTCTCCAAATGAGAATCCATCTAATTGTGGACATACTTTTCCACTACCAGCAACATCAATTACTGAATCAACATCTAATTCGTGAATTGTTTCACCACCAGATGTAATATCTTGACCATCTACAATACTAACATTTAATTCATATGGATTAGCCCAATTATTTCTCCAAGCTTTTCCATCCCAAGAAATAGGACTTCCTTCTGATGGAGAAATTTCCATTTCTACAGTAACAATTTTAGAATCTTCTGTTACCTTATTTCCGTTTTCATCTGATGTGTAAGCAGCTTTAATTGTTCTTTGTGATTTAGTTGTACCATTTACAACTTGTTCAACAGAGAAATCAGTAGCTGCAACTGATTTTGCATCAATTGTTTTGTCTAAAGTCATGATTGTTTTTGAAACACCACAACCCCAGTCGTCACCTGTGACATAAGCTTTTTGTGTTCCTGTTGCGATTCCAGTTCCTGCTGCGAAAACTGGTGTGCTTAATGATAAAATCATCATTGCACTTGTTACACAACTTAACGATTTTCTAAGTTTATTCATATTTTCCCTCCTCTGTACTTCATATTATAGAGTATTAAGCGCTTACATTCAGGTCAAAAACAATCCAAATTGGTATCATTTTCTATTATTTCACATAATTGACACTTTTTTTAACCATCTTTCGATATTGTGCAGCTGACATTTGACATTCTTTTTCTAATTCTCTATTTAATGATTTTAAATTTGGAAAACCATTTGTCATGGCAACATCAATTAATGGCAGATCTGTTTCTAATAAATACTTTTTAGCACATTTAATTCTTACAGCAGTTAAATATGATTTAACTGTTGTATTTAAATTTTCTTTAAATAACTTTGATAAATGATTTGTAGACATCGAAAAATGTTCAGCAATATCTTGAATATGTAAATCATCTTGATAACATTGATCTATATAATTAACAATCTCTGTTATTCTCTTTTTATTCTTTACACTTCTATTTTCAATATAATTTTCTTTTTTATTAGAAATATTTTCTAATAAATAATAAACGATCTCATATAACTTACTCATAATAAGAGCATTTTTATAATGACTTTCACAAAGATAAGCTTCATCTAATTGCCAAATCATTTCTTTTATTTTCTTTGAATATTGATAATCAGGTCTTTCTATAAAAGAAAGTTGATCTATTGTAGGACAAATACTCTTTAGAAACTTATAATTAATTTGTAAAGCATAGCCATAATAAGGAATAGGAACATCATAAGATTCAAAAGAATGAATACTTTGAGAATTAATCACAAATACACGATGACCTCCTTGATTTAAATTCATTCCTTCAAATTCATATGTCTTTCCATCAATCCACGCAAATCCTTTTCCAGAAAGTGGAACAACAATTTCAATACTATTATGCCAATGCTTCTCAATTGGACCAGATATATCATTAATAAAACGAATTAACTTTATTGGTAATTTTGAATCATCTTCAATTTTTTCATATTTTGCCATCTTGTTATTTTCCCCTCTTTCTAAAGATAATACTATTATTTTAATAAAAAAATTTTCATTTTTCTTATTTATTTCATTTCATGAAAAAAATAAAAAGCATAACATAAATAAATGCTATGCCTCTATAATCTTAAGATTTAAAATAATTTTCTATTTCTAAAACTTCATCTTCAGGTACTTTCAAT
>CAVESC010000050.1:0-19637 GCA_963618275.1 Bacteroidaceae bacterium | reverse complement strand
TTTAATTTGATTATATTTGTATAATTAACTACTAATTAAAGTGCCGTTCAACAAATAAGAATACTTTAAAATCAATTAGTTATTACGATTCAAATGGAAAAAGAACAAAACAAATAGATTTAGACCATAAACATAATGGTGAAATTAATCATACACATCATGGATATTTTCACAATGAAAATGATAGTAAAAAAGGTGCATCTAAACTAACCCCAAGAGAGAAGGAAATGGTTGAAAGAGTTCAAAAAATATGGTTGAATATAAATAAGAAGAAATAGTCGTATAAGGGGATTATGCTGTGATGTATGGGTAATAATATATCCACTGCGGAGATGCGCGTTCGAATCGTCGCCTATTTCTTTATTTTAAAAACGGATAGTGATTAGTATACGAGTGAGTACAGTCTGATACTTATAGGATAGACCGCAAAGCGTTAGAAATGAAGTAGCTAGCGGTTGATATTCAATTCTTATATTTTTCAACTTTATGTTGTACGGAAAGGGTCCGGTTGAAATCCGGAACGCTATCTATAGCATCTTGTTAATTCAAGGTGCTTTTTCTTTACAAAAAATACGGAGGTGGTGATATGGCTTGAAAGAAAAATACGAGTTAGCATACGAAGATTATCTTGCTGGGATGAAATACAAAGATATAGCTGCTAAATATGGTGTGTCAGTTAGTACTGTCAAGTCATGGAAAAGTCGCTACTGGAAGGATAAAAAGTTGCAACCAAAAAAGTCAAAGGTTGCAACCAAAAAGGTTGCTAAAAAGATAGCAAAGAAAATAGTTGAAAATGATGAGCTGGATGAAAAACAACAGCTCTTTTGTGTTTACTTTATGAAGTACCACAATGCTACAAAGGCATACCAATTGGCATATGGTGCAAAGTATTCTACAGCTATGGTAAAAGCCTGTAATTTAAGAAAAGAGCCTAAAATACAAAAAGAAATACAGCGATTAAAAGAATTAATGTATCAGGAAATTCTTCTTGATCCAAATGATATCGTGCAAAGATATATCGATATTGCTTTTATGGATGAAACCGAAATGGATGGAAAAGCTGTTAAGATGGCTGATTCATTGAGAGCACTTGAATGGCTGGATGAACATTTGAAATCCAATGATGAACAAAATAACATCGAAAATGATGGTTTCTTAGAAGCACTAAACCACAGTGCTAAAGAGGATTGGGAAGATGAAGAAGATTAGAACGGTATTCAAATTTAAACCCTTTAGTAAAAAACAACGTAAAGTCTTGAATTGGTGGACTGATAATTCACCGGTAAAAGATAAAGATGGAATTATTGCGGATGGTTCAATCAGATCAGGAAAGACGGTTTCAATGTCTCTTTCTTATGTGATATGGGCAATGTCTAATTTCACTGAATGCAACTTTGGAATGTGTGGTAAAACGATAGGGTCATTCAGACGTAACGTTTTGAACATTCTAAAACTGATGCTTTGGTCAAGAGGTTACAAATTAAAAGATCATCGAGCTGATAACATGGTAGAAATCAGTAAGAATGGTGTAACTAATTACTTCTATGTTTTTGGTGGTAAGGATGAAAGTTCACAGGACTTGATACAGGGCTTGACATTGGCAGGTTGTTTCTTTGATGAAGTGGCTTTGATGCCTGAATCATTTGTTAACCAAGCAACTGCCCGTTGTTCGGTTGAAGGTTCAAAATGGTGGTTCAACTGTAACCCTGATGGTCCTTTTCACTGGTTTAAAGTGAAATGGATTGATAAAGCAAAAGAAAAGAACATCATTTATTTGCATTTTACAATGGATGATAATCTTTCTTTAAGTGAGAAAATCAAGCAAAGATATAAAAGTCAATGGAGCGGTGTTTTCTACGACAGATACATCAAAGGTCTTTGGACTGTTGCAGAAGGTATCATTTACGATATGTTCGATAAAGAAAAACATATTGTTGATGATTGTGATTGCTTGATTGATAGTAAAAGCTGTAGATATGTCAGTTGTGACTATGGTACGCAAAACGCCATGGTCTTTTTGCTATGGAATAAAGGAACTGATGGCATTTGGTATTGTACTGATGAATATTACTATTCGGGACGTGACAGGAAAATTCAAAAAACAGATAGTGAATATGCGGATGATTTAGTCATATTTCTTGATGGAAAAGAAATATTCCAAATCGTTGTAGACCCCTCCGCTGCTTCTTTTATTGCTGAATTGAAAAAGAGAGGGTTTAGAGTTAAAAAAGCTAAAAACGATGTCTCAAATGGTATTAGATTGGTCAGTACAATGCTTAATCAATGCAAAATCAAGTTTTTTAGTAAATGCAAGAATACAATTAAGGAATTTTCGGTGTACGCATGGGATCCTAAAGCAAGTGCTAGAGGAGAAGATGCTCCAATTAAGCAAAATGACCACGCAATGGATGCTATCAGATATTTTATCTATACAATTTTAAAAGGTTCAGGACTTAATACTGATTTAGAAGGAGGTATTTAATGAAGACATTAGAAGTAATCGCAAAAGATGAAATTTTTACTATTTCCGATGATGAAACAATGGATATCAAACATTTGAACAAATATATTGCTAAACACAAGCAATTGAACAAATCAAGATATAAAAAACTAAAAGATGGATATGAAGGCTTTTATCCAATTATGATGTACCAGAATAAACCACAATATAAACCAGATAACCGTATAATCGTAAACTTTGCTAAATACATAGTTGATACGTTTAACGGTTTTTTTATTGGAATTCCTATTAAGGTATCGTCATTAGATGAAGAAGTAGCAGTGTATATCAATGAATTGGATAAAAGAAATCATCAGGATGATAACAATGCTGAGATTTCAAAGAACTGCAGTATCTATGGCAAATGTTATGAAATGTATTTTATCAATGAAGATGCAAAGGTGGGTATCAGGTACATTGAACCGACTAAAGGATTTATCGTATATGATGATTCAATCGTTCCAGAACCACGATATTTTATTACATACTACTATGATTCAAACAGCATCATGCACGGCTATTTGAGTGATGAATCTTACGTTTATGAATTTAGCAATAAAAGTGGTATGCACTTTGTTGATGAAGGTTCACTTCATGGATTTGATGGTGTTCCAGTTACTGAGTATGTAGAAAACGCTGAACGTATGAGTGCTTTTGAAAGTACATGGTCAATGATCAATGCTTATAACAAGGCAATAAGTGAAAAAGCAAATGATGTCGATTACTTTGCGGATGCTTATTTAAAAATCATCGGTGCAAAAGTTGATAAAGGCGGAATTGTTCATATTAGAAATAATAGAATTATTAATTTCGACGAAGAATCAAATACAGTTGATGTAGGATTTCTTGAAAAACCTAATGCGGATGGTTCACAAGAAAATCTTATCAATCGTTTAGAAAGATTGATTTTTCAAATGTCTATGACACCTAACATAAACGATGAAAACTTTGGTACAAGTTCAGGAATTGCTCTTAAATACAAGTTGCTTTCTATGTCGAACTTGGCCAAGACAAAAGAAAGAAAGTTTGCTGGTGCATTTGATAGAAGATACAAGCTTATTTTCAGTAATCCAATCAACACAATCCATGAAGATAAATGGGTTGATGTTACTTATAAATTTAGTCAAAACTATCCAGCAAATGTGCTTGAAGAAACTCAAATCGCTCAAAATCTTGAAGGAGTTGTTTCTAAAGACACTCAATTATCTTCTCTTTCAATCGTTGAAGATATTCAAGAAGAAAAAGAAAAAATTAGGCAGGAAGATGAAACTTCTAAAGAATCTATTGTTGATAAAAGGATGTTTGATCAATAGATGAACAGTGCTGAATACTGGCGTTTAAGGGAAGAAAAGCAACGCTTGAAGAATATCAAAGATGAAAAAGAGTATGATAAAAAGATTAAAGAAATCTATCAAAGAATGATGGATGAAGTGCAATCTGAAATCAATAACTTCTATGCTAAATATGCGAAAGATACTGGTATCACAATGGCAGAAGCTAAAAAAAGAGCTTCTAATTTAGACATGGAAGCTTATTCAAGAAAAGCTAAAAAGTATGTTGCAGAAAAGAATTTTTCAAAACAGGCAAATGAAGAAATGAAACTTTACAATATGACAATGAAAGTTAACAGGCTTGAATTGTTGAAAGCGAATATCGGTTTAGCTTTAACAAGTGGCCATGATGAATTAGAAAAATACATGGATGAGCTTCTTGAAAATAGAACACTTAGTGAAATCCAAAGACAAGCTGGTATTTTAGGTTCGACTATTTTAGATAATGCTGATACAGTACATTCAATTGTCAATGCATCATTTCACAATGCAACATTCAGCGATAGAATATGGATGCATCAAGATTTACTTAAACATGATCTTGAAAGTTTGTTATCTACTGGGCTTATTCAAGGAAAAAATCCTAATGAGCTGGCCAGATTATTAAGAAAACGTTTCAATGTTAAAGTCAGTGATGCACAGCGATTGATGAGGACTGAACTTGCTAGGGTTCAAATTGCTGCACAACAAAAATCATATGAAGCAAATGGATTTGATGAATATGAATATATAACATGTGGAATTGGTGATGCTTGTGATACCTGCAGGGCGTTAGATGGCAAGGTGTTTCCAATTAAAAGAATGAATATTGGAGACAATGCTCCGCCAATGCATCCTAACTGTCATTGTTCAACAGGACCTCACATGGATAGAAAAATCTATGATGAATGGCTTGATGGACTTGCTAGTGGTAAGCATAGTTTGAGATTTGATGAGTGGAAAACTAAATCGATTAGTGGTAAAATAACATCAGGAGCTAGGATTACTAATTTATTTAGTGAACAGGCTGAAAAGTTTGCTGAGAGTTATTATAAAGAAATTGTTTCAAGAAATGATGATATTGAGAAAATTGCAAAATCAACAAATTTTAGCGAATACTGTATTCAAACTGTAAAGAAATACATATTTGAAGATCACGCCTATTTAGCTGATGATATTTTTTTCTACGACGCCGCAATTTGTCATTCGTGGCAAAGATTAGCTCTTGGCAAAAAAGAAAAAATATTAGATTATGATTATTTATTATTAGAGCATGAAATGTATGAGTATCTATTAAAAAAAGCATATCCTTCACTTCCTCACAACGAAGCACATGCAAAAGCTAGCGAACTCTACAATTATCAATTGGAGGTAAAAAAACACTATGGTAATTCTTAAAAAAATTAGAAAAATAGATAACATTATTACTTGTGAGTATTACCCAGAAGGTAAAGAAGATAAAGGAATTGGTCATATCACTTATGATCATGTTAAAAATGAAGTTTTAGAAAAAAAAGTGGTTCCAGATTATGATGACTACATTGAAGCATACTTTAACTATGCACTAAAAAGATTAAAAAGAATGGCCTCAATGGGTAAATTTCAAAATGATAATTACGAAAGAGAAACCGCTGCTTATTGGTATTGATTGAGGATAGTAGATATGGCAAGAGATGATTATTTTGTTATCGTATATCAAGTGTTAAAATATTTATATGATTGTTTAAAGAAAGGTGAAAAGCCTGATAGAGGGCGTTTAAGTGAGAAAGAATATTCTATACCTTCTAATTATTGGCAATATATAATTATCGGTTTGTTAAAAGATGGATATATTGCAGGTATAAATCCGCAACAAACAAAGGATGGTATTTTATGGGGAGATTTAACTGACACAATTATCACCCCTAAAGGTATTGAGTATTTATTTGAAAACTCTATGCTTCAAAAAGTTAAAAGAACTTTAAAGGATGTTAAAGATATTATTCCGATGATGTAAAAAGCAGCTTTAACGGAGGTAATTGCTATGGCTGATAATGATTTCTTTAAAATTGTGTATATAATCCTTTACGAATTATACGAAGCAAAAAAAGAAGGAAAACTGTTAAAAAAAGAAAATATTGATTACAAAAGGTTTAAAATTCCCTTCAGTTATTATGCTGATATCGTATCTGAATTGCTTGAAAATGGTTATGTCAAAGGTGTAAAAATCATTAATACAAAATCAGGTAGAATTTTGGATATTGATGATATGTACATAACCATGAGAGGTATCGAATATTTGCAAGATAACTCAAAAATGAAACAAGTTTATAATGTTTTGAAAGAAGTAAAGGATTGGATTCCTGGAATGTAAAAAAAATCTAATCAAGCCGACAATTAGTCGGTTTTTATTTTACCTAAAAAAAGAAAGGGTTAGGAGAAATGTTAAAAGCATTATTAATCATATTTGTAATAGCAAAAATTCTAGGATTGATTACTTGGCCATGGTGGATTGTATTATGTCCATTGATTATAGCGGTGTTAAGCCCTATTATAGTTTATTTATTTTGTTATATTTTAAGCAAGAAATAGAAACTTGCTTTTCTTTTATTCGTAAAAAGGAGGGCTTTATGTCACAAGGATTAAGACCTCACTTTCATCAAGAATACATTGGTAGAAGTGAACAGTATTACAATAAAAAGAAACATCTTTTAATAAAAAAAGAGCAAAAGATATGTATGATATGTGGCCGAGAGAGATATGTAACTACTAAATGTTATGTACCGCCACCTAAATCAAAAACAAAAGCACTAGAAAGAAATAAGAAAAAATATGGCAATCGAGGATGATTGCTTTTTATTTTCTTAAAGAGGAACTTATATGATCAAGATTACAGTTGGAATTTCTAAGGAACATATAGCAATTAAATGTGTTGGCCACGCAAATTACAACACGTGTGGTGATGATATTGTCTGTTCGGCAATTTCTACGCTGTTACAGGCGCTTTGCTATAGTTTGGAAGAATTAACCAAGGATAAAATAAAAACCTCTCTAGAAAAAGGAGAGGGATATATAGGCATATATCATCCAACATGCAAGGCAATTACATTAGTCAATGGCTTTGTGATTGGATGCAGAGAGGTAAGCCATGCTTATCCTGATTATGTACAATTAGAAATCAAAAATTAGCGTTTGAAACGCTTTTTTAATATGTCCAAGCATTTATGACTTTAAAAGATATGGATGAGTCAGGCGTGGAAACTTTAAGCTACGGAAAAGAGCAGGCGTGTAACTCTCTAAAAGATACGGATAGGAGATATAAAAATGAAAAAAGAATTAGAAAAATTATTAAAAAGAAATTTAAATTTACAGTTATTTGCCGATGATGGCGGAGAAGGTGGTTCAGGTGGTGATGATTCTGAAAATAAACCAGGTGATGATGGAAAAGAAGATAAAAAATACACTGATGAAGATGTAAACAACATCATTAACCGAAAATTCGCTGAATGGGAAAAAAGACAAAAAGAAAAAAGCGCAAAAGCTGCAGAAGCTGAACGTTTAAAAAACATGACCGAAGAAGAAAAAAGAAAACACGAAATGGAAGAACTTCAAAAGAAAATTGCCGGTTATGAAAAAGAAAAAGCCATTGGAGCAATGACAAAAGTTGCAAGAGGAATCTTAAATGATTCAAAAATTGTTGTTAATGATGAATTATTAGGAAATCTAGTAGCGGAAGATGCTGAAACAACAAAAACAAATGTAGAAAACTTTGTTAAGAACTTCAACAATGCCGTTCAAAAAGCTGTAGCGGAAGCTTTAAGAGGGAAAACACCTCGCTTAAAGGATGGTTCAAAAGAATTGACTAAAGACGACATCTTAAAAATTAGAAATAGAGCTGAACGTCAAAAAGCGATGGCTGAACATCCTGAATTATTTAGATAAAAAAGGAGAAATGAAGATATGAAAAAATTAATTAATTTACAATTATTTGCTGCAACAGCAGGAACTACAGTAACAACTGATTTAGAACCAGGTATTTCAATTGACTATACTTCAAGAATCAGTTCAAACATCAATGAATTACAAGATTTATTAGGAGTAACTGAATTAACTCCAATGTCAGCAGGAACAACAATCAAAGTCTATAAAATGGAAGTTGGGGATGTTGCTGCACAAGTTGCAGAAGGTGAAACTATCGGTTTAACTAAAGTAACAAGAACAAAAGTAAAAGATGTTGAATTAGTATTAGAAAAATATCGTAAGTCAACTACTGCAGAAGCAATCCAACGTTCAGGTAGAAATATCGCAATTAACCAAACTGATGAAAAAATGGTTGGCGTAATTCAAGGTCAAATCAAAAAGACTTTCTATTCAACATTAAAAGAAGGTACTGGTACTGCTACTGGTAAAAATTTACAATCTGCATTATCAGCTGTATGGGGAGCCTTAACAAAACGTTATAAAGATGAAACAGTAACACCTATCTATTTCGTATCAACTGATGATATTGCTGAATATTTAGGAACTAAAGAAGTTACTTTACAAACTGCATACGGATTCACATACTTAAAGAACTTCTTAGGTTTAGGTGATGTTGTTGTTTCGCCTGAATTAGAAAAAGGTACTGTATATGGTACTGCTAAAGAAAACATTGCAGGAGCTTATATTCCAACTAACAATGGTGATGTGGCTGATACATTCAGCTTAACAAGTGATGCAACTGGTTTAGTTGGTATGGTTCATACTTCTAAAACTGACAATGCAACAATCGAAACATTATTAATGTGTGGTGTTAAATTCTTTGTTGAATATGTAGATGGTGTTATCAAAGGATCTATCACTACTGGAGAAGCTGCATAATGTACGTTGCAATTAAAAGATTTGTTGATTTAACAGATGATGATTATATTTATAACGCTGGTGATGTGTACCCTAGAGATGGTTTTGAACCATCCAGGGAACGCATTGTTGAATTGGCAACATCAAAAAATAAATTAGAAACACCACTTATTGCTTATATCGAAGATGAAAAAGTAGAAGATGAACAAGCCACACCTAAAAAAACAACTAGAAAAACGAAAAGTGAATAATCATGGCAATTATTGATGATGTAACTGCATTGTTAGGATTTTCCGAAGAGAAGCCTAATAATACATTAAATGTGATTATTCGTCTTACTACTAGTCGTTTGAAAACGTTATTGGATGTTGAAGAAGTGCCAACTGAATTAGAATATATCGTTACTGAGGTTTCGATTGTAAGGTACAACAAGATTGGTTCGGAAGGTGTTACAAGTCATTCAGTTGAAGGTGAAACTATGTCATTCAGTGATAATGATTTCAAAGGGTATTTAAACGATATAGAAGCTTGGAAAAACAAGAAAAATGAAGTTAAAGGAGTTGTCAAATTCTTATGAGATATGACACTCCTATTTATTTTCAAAAAATTACACAAGGTGCGTATGATCCTACTACCGGAGATTATGGAGAGGATACAATTCAAGAAACTTGTGTAATGGCTTCTGTTATTGATACTCAAACTGAAACCATGAAACTTATATACGGGTCTATCAAGCAAGGAAGTAAAAGCATTCATATTCAAAATCATTATGATGATATTTTCGACTTTATTAGAATTGAAGATAAATCATATCATGTGGACTATTCCAGAAAGCTTAGAAATAAGCATTCATTTATCGTTCATGAGGTGCAAAATGGCTAGAAGCATAAAGATTACAGGTATCAAGGAATTAGAAGCCAAACTAAAGAAAAACGCCACTTTAGATGATGTTAGAACGGTTGTGAAGCAAAACGGTGCCGAGTTGCAAACTTTAATGACAAGAAATGCAAATTTCGTTAAGGGGTATGCAACAGGTACAACTAAGAGAAGTATTCGTAGTACGTATACTGATTTGAATTTAACGGCAATAGTTGAACCAACAACATACTATTCGCCTTACCTTGAATATGGAACACGTTTCATGTCGGCGCAACCCTTTGTAAGACCATCTTTCAACATTCAAAAAGAAATCTTCAAAAGAGATTTAAAGAAATTAATGAAATGAGGTGTGTTATGGATCCTCAACAAGAATTGTTCAGTTACTTATTGGTAACATTAAAAAAAGAATATCCGGATATGGTTTTTGATGGTTTTATGCCACCAGAAGAAACGCCATATCCTTTTATCTATCTCGCTGACAGTCAACAAACCGACGACTACAGCAATAAAACAGCAATCTTTAACAATGTGTATCAAACCATTCATATTTGGAATGATTCACCTAAAAAAAGAGGAACTGTTTCAAACATAGCATTAAAAATTAAAAATATAGCAAGAAAATTAGAATACACGACCAATCATAAGTGGGAGGTTAGAAATATCGAACAAAGAATTTTGCAAGATACAACAACTGATACACCACTTATGCATGTTGTGTTGGAAATGGAATTCAAAGCTTCATGCAAAGGAGGAAAAAGAAATGATTAAAAAAATGAACTTGCAATTATTTGCAGATAGCGAAACACCTGAAACTGTTTCAGGTAAAAAAATTGTGTACTTATATAGAATTGCAGAAAATTCTAAATCTGTTGATGCGGTAGCTCTTGCTTTTGTAACTGAAAATGAAAGAAGCACATCAAAAGATGCTGATTCAACCGCTACAAAAGATGGAAACGTACGTACACCAGGAACTGCAGAAATTGAAATCACTAGTACATCATTAATGAAAAAAGGTGATGAAATGATTGATGCTTTAGAAACTGCAATGTTAAAAGATAAACTTGTTGAATGCTGGGAAGTTAACCTAGCTGAAAAAGGGACAGGTCAAAGTGCTGATAAGTATAAATCTAAATACTATCAAGGGTACATTACTGAATTATCACTTTCAGCAAGTGCAGAGGATAACGTTGAAGTAAGCATTACTTATGGAGCAAACGGTACAGGAGCGAGCGGTTACGCAACTTTAACAGATGCTCAAAAAGAAATTGCATCATATGTGTACAAAGATGTAACAAAAGAAAGTGAATAAGGCGGGTAGAAATATCCGTCTTTTTATATAAGAAAGGATAAACATATGGAATTAACTATTAATGAAAAAGTATATAACTTCAAGTTTGGAATTGGTTTTGTAAGATATTTAGATGGAAAGTCATCAATTGAACAAGATGGTGTTCAATTCGGCATTGGATTAGAAACATTAATTCCTAATTTAATAACAGGAAACGCTGTTGTTTTGTCGGAATGTTTGTTTGTGGCAAATAAAACCGAAAAGCCACGTATTACTCAAGAACAGCTTGATAATTACATTGAAAATGAAGAAACGGATGTAGAAACTCTCTTTGATGAAGTGCTAGATGAGCTAAAAAAGTCGAATGCTACAAAGTTGAAAACCAAAGCACTAATGCAAGAGGTAGAGGAAAGAGAACAACAAATGAAAAAATAACGTATGAAGAAATTGTCGGCAATTGTTTTCGCTATTTAAATATCAATGACATTGACAAGATAAATCGCATGACAATTAAAGAATACAGCTGGCTGATGACAGGTGCTAAATATAAGCTGATTGATCAGCAAGAAAAGATATTCTTGTTGGCATGGGCAAATAGACAAGCTAAAGCGAAGAAAAAAGGTGGACGATATTATTATCGAACATTCAATCAGTTCTTTAATCGTAAAAAAATAGAGAAACAGTTAGAAGGCAAAAATGATACTTCTTCTCTTGTTTCAAGAATACAAGAAGCAATGAAAATTCAAAGAAAGGAGAAAGAAGAAAATGGAGACATATAGTATTAAAGCTGTACTTAGTGCAATTGATTCAAACTTTACAAGTACTATGTCCAAAGCAAACAGCAGCCTTACAGGAATCAAAAGTGCAAGTGAAAGTGCTACAAGTTCCATTATGAAGATTGCCAGTGGAATTGGTGTTTTTAAAGCACTATCTGCAGGAGTGAATATGCTTACTGGTTCGGTTAGTGGGGCAATCGATAGATATGATACATTAACAAAATATCCGAAAGTATTAACTAATCTTGGATACAGCACTCAAGAAGCAAATAAATCGACAGTAAAGTTAAAAGAAGGAATCCAAGGCTTACCGACTGCGTTGGATGATGTTGTTAAGACTTCTCAAAGACTTACTGTTTTAACCGGAAATCTTGATAAATCCACTGATACAACGTTAGCTTTAAATAATGCCTTTTTAGCAAGTTCCGCTTCTGTTTCAGACACTTCAAGAGGAATGGAACAGTATATCCAAATGCTTTCAAAAGGAACTGTTGACATGCAATCTTGGAGAACGTTACAAGAAACTATGGGGTATGCACTCAGTACAACAGCCAAACAATTAGGTATTGCCAGTGGTTCATCTAATGAATTGTATGAGGCGTTACAGTCAGGACAAGTGACATTTGATCAATTCAATGATGCGTTGATTGAGTGTTCTACAAGAACTGGCGGCTTTGCTGAAATGGCGTTAGAAGCAAGTGGTGGAATTAAGACATCATTCACTAATATTCAAACTGCTATTAAAAGTGGAGTAGAAGGAACTATTTCGGCTATCGATACCATGTTGAGTAATTCGGGATTGCCTAAAATTCAAGAAATGTTAGATGATATCAAAAAAGGCATAAATCAAATTTTTGGAAGTTACACGTTATTGGATGATGGAAGTAAACAATTCAATAGTGGTTTAGTCCAAGCAATTGCTAATTTTGATAACATTAAAGGGTTAGCGGTTCAAGTGGGCTCTATTTTAGCTGGACTGACAATTGCCGGTGGAAGTATTGACTATATAAAAGCTCTAGGTGGTGGAATCGATACTCTCAATGGTAAAATTCCTAACTTAAACAAAACCCTATCGGCACTTCAAGAAAAATCAAAAACGTTAGGAAATGCTTTATCGAACGCTTTAAACAAATCATCACCATATCTAGATAGTTTAAAAAATAAATTTGGGAATTTAATACCTGATTCAACAAAATCAAGTATTGATAATTTTAAAAATTTAATGAATGGTAGCATGTCAATAGGGAAAGACAAAGTTAATGCTTTGGGTGATTCAATTGCCCAAATGTCATTCAAATTTCAAAGTGCTACAGGAAGATTTTCTAGTGATACTCCAAAAATATGGAAAGCGTTTAATGCTGTTTCAAACAAAATCAGTAAAGCTTCTAGCTTATTAGGAAACAACATAGGTAAAGGACTAAAAGCGGGTACTAACGTTGGCGTAAAAGCCATGTCAACAATGACAACAGGATTAACTAAAGTGTTTGCAATTGCTATGAAATCAGTAGGACCTGCAGCTATTCTCGGTTTGGTTGTTGCCGGCTTGGGAATTGTAAACAATCAGTTTGGAAGTCAAATTGATAAGATGATTGCAACTGTTGTCAGTCAAGCACCAAGGGTTATTACTGAATTTGTTAAAGGCATAACCAGTCAAATGCCTATGTTGGCAAGTTCAGGTGCTCAGTTGCTTGTTCATTTGTCGGTAGGTATATCAAAAACCTTGCCTCTTGCGGTAAATGCAGGACTTCAAATACTTAATTCAATTATTCAAGGAATATCAAATAATGCTGAATCGATTGTTAAAAGTGCTTTATTGATAGTTGGGGCTTTAGGAAGCTCAATTATAAGTGCTGTTCCTCAATTACTGATGATGGGATTACAAATACTTACTTCTATTACTCAAGGTATATTAGAAAATATGCCGTTGATTTTGGTAGGTATTCAAACCATGATAACTAATATTACTACAGGGATTCAAACGCAATTGCCTACAATGTTGCAAATGGGAGTTCAAATACTTCAAAATATTGCGACTGGTATTGCACAAATGCTACCACAAATAGTTGTTGGTGCAATTCAAATCATCACAACGTTAATCAGTACAATTAGTGAAAATCTTCCTACAATTCTTAATGGTGCGGTAGAAATCATCAATACATTGGTTGATGGCTTAATTAATAATCTACCTCAAATCATTAATGCTACGGTTGAATTGATAGGTGCGATTTTGAATGCAATTATTACCAACTTGCCTCAAATCTTAGTAGCAGGGGTTAACATTGTTGCTAAATTAGTTGTGGGATTGATTCAAGCAATTCCACAAGTCGTTGCAGGAGCAATTAAGGTTGCTAAGAAGATTATTACAACATTTAAAGATACAAACTGGTTGGAAATTGGTATCAATGTTATCAAAGGTATTGCAAAAGGTATTTCTAGTGCTGCAGGTCAGTTATGGGATGCAGCAAAAAAAGCTTTAGGTTCGTTCAAAGATAAAGTGTTAGGGTTCTTTGGAATTCATTCACCTTCTCGTTGGGGTAAATGGGTAGGTAGAATGCTTGATACAGGAGTTGCAAAAGGTATCGGCGGTTATACTCGTTTGATTGACAATCAAGCACAAAAAATGTTTGATACTGTTCAATCGTATGCTAGTGACATCAGTAACTTAGGTATGCAGTATTCATTTGCTGGAGATATGGGTGTTGTTGGAGTAGATCACTATGTTGATTACAATGACAGCTATATTAATTCAAGTGGTGGAGACCATAGCGAAAATGATTATTACTTTACTATTACAAATGAAATGGATGGAAAAGTAATTAGCAAAGCAACTTATAAATATGATCAAGAAAACACTCAAAGCGATGAAAAATTATTAAAAAGATTGAGAGGTGAAAGATAATGTCTTATGGATTTATTGATGTTGATGATACTGTAGAAACATTCTTGCCATCGGAAGCAATGTCTTATGACGGAGTGTTTCTAGAAAACGAAATAGATGGCTATAGAACGTTAAATGTATCAGGACGAGAACTAATGTCAGCTGAGGTAAAAAGCTCCTCTATAGATGGAATAAATGGCTCTCAGTATCAATATAAGACTTATCCCTCTCGTACTATTACCGTTAAATATCAATTGATTGCTAAAAGTAACAGTGCTTTTAGAGAAGCGTTTAATAAGATGAATCAATTGCTAAACGGTGAACAAGTGAAAGTTATTTTTAATGATGAACCTGATAAGTATTTTATCGGAACAAAGCAAGGGAATTCCACGGTGGATGCAGGATTAAACAGCGTAATAGGCGAAATAGAAATCTATTGCGCTGATCCTTGCAAATATTCAACTGTTTTAAAAGAATTTGAAGGTGTAATTGAAGATGATGAATTAGTTGTAAATATAAAAAATGATGGAACTGAACCAGCTGTTATTGATTATGAGATAACAAACAACGCTGAAACAGGCTATCTAGGAATTGTTTCTGATCAAGGTGTTATGGAATTTGGAAAAATTGAAGAGGTAGATGGAACAACCTATCAACAAAATGAAACATTGGCCACTTTAGATAATTTCTTCAATTTAAAAGATGATGTTGGAGGATATGACGCAATGCATCCTAACTATGGTACTAGTGGAAGTCTTTCTACTGCTACATGGTTCGATAATAAATTTTTAAAATTTGGAACTGCAGGCACTCAAAAAGGAAATGCAAGCGGCGGTTTAAGAACTCTTACTATTCCCGTTGATTCCAATGGGGATAAAGGCGCCAAAAACTGGTATGCGTATTTTCATGTGTTATTCTATGCAGGCTTGATGGGTCAAACTGGTGAAATGTCTATTAATTTCTTAACTGATGATAATAAACTTATTGCTGGATACAACTGGAACAAAACTGACAGCGTTGGCAATACTGGTCATTGTGAATTTGTGGTAAATAACCCAAACATGAAAAGTACAGATTTGCAAGCCGGAAAAGTTCTTAAAACATGGGATTTCACAACTTCCCATCTACAATCTCAAAACCCTTGGTACTGGAACTGGGGACATTGTGATATTCGCAAGGAAGGAAGTAAAGTCACTTTCTATTACTGGGGCAGCTATTACTCATATATGGTTCCTGAAATAGAAAATATGGTATGTACTAAGATCCAAATAGCGGTTAAAGAATACAATAGCCGTAGTGGAAATAAATTCCTAACATATGCAGGATTCAATAATATGTCTTTTCAAAAAATGCACGTTGATAAGTGGAAAGATGTACCTAACAGATATGCTAAAGGTTCGGTTCTCACGATTGATGGAGAAACATCACATTTTTTTGTTGATGGCATGCAAAAACAAAGTGAGGAAGTATTAGGAACTCAATATTTTAAAGCTCCTTCAGGTGACTTAAAAATAAAATTTCATGTAAGCGAGTGGACTAAGACTCAGCCAACAGTGAAAGCAAGAATAAGAGAGGTGTGGTTGTAGAAAATGGAATATATCAGAATTGCAGTATTGAGCGCATATGATGAAGTATGCGCTTTTCTTGATAACTCAATTGGCAAAGCAATGCATTATTGGGATGATGAACTTCACACATACTTAAAAGGTGGAGCATACACTTATTCATTTAAAACATTTACCAATCATGAAGATGCTCAATTTTTAGCGGTAGGAAATAAAATATCATTTTTATATAAAGATAAAGGATATTATTTGAATATTGTCAATGTTGAACGTGATGAAGTTTATACAACAGTAACTGCATATGGCTTGTCGCTAGAATTAACAAACGAAGAAACAGGAGCGTATAAAGCTTCAAGTGCCATGACATTTGAACAATATGTTTCAGCATTTAACTTTGAAAAACCTTTTGAAATAGGTGTAAATGAAGTAAGTGATAAGCACATCACTTATGAATGGGAAGGTACTGATACGATACTTGCTAGATTGTTTTCTTTAGCAAATGTATTTAGTGCCGAACTTGAATTTGTAACTGAACTTGATAAAAACTATTCATTGAAAAGAATTGTCATGAATGTATATAGAGAACACGATGATGATTATCAAGGTATCGGTTCTGACAAGCGTAAGCAAGGAACTATCAAATATGGAAGTTCTATAACAGGAATTTCAAAGAAAAGTGACATCACTGAATTATATACGGCCATTAGACCAACGGGCAGTGATGATTTGACCTTAGCTGATCTTGATAAAAGCGAATATGATTCAAATGGTAATTTGGAATATTCAAGTCCAAAAGGAACCATTGAAATTTTAGCTCCTCAAGCAAGGGATAGATTTCCCTCAACTTTAATGGCTGATATCAATGGTAGATATATTTGCAAGGTATGGTCTTATGATACTGATAACGTTAATACATTGTATGGCCAAGCTTTAGCACAATTAAAAAAGAACTGTACACCTCAAGTATCATATACAGTTGATGGCTACATTGATGCAAATATAGGGGATACATTTGTAATTGAGGATAGTGAATATAAACCGACTTTATATTTAGAAGCACGTGTTACTGAACAGCAAATTTCTTTTATTAACAGAGATAATTGCAAAACAACATTTGATAACTTTGAAGAACTACAATCGGAAGTGAATAGTGCGTTGATTGACGAAATGAAATCTATAATCAACACTAACAAAGTATATGATGCATCAATAAGCAGCAATAATGGTATTGTTTTTAAAAATGGTGATGGAGATACTACTCTAACAGCTTTAGTAAAAGAAAATGGAGTAGACATTACAAGTGAAGTGAATATTGTTTGGTATAAAAATGAAACGGTTATTGCTGAAGCACAAAGTATAACAGTTAAATCAACTGACTTCACTGAAAAAGCAGTATATAAATTTGAAGCATTAAAAGATGACAAAGTAAAAGCAAGCTGTGAAGTTACTGTTGTAAATTTAAATGATGGCGAGGATGGTCAACAAGGGCCTCAGGGAGAGCCAGGGAAAAATGGAACCAATGGAATTGATGGTAAAGACAATATTATCATTTCTTCAACAGCCCCTGAAAATCCTACAATCGGTCAATTGTGGCAAACAGGCTCAGGAGATATCATCAAAAGCTGGGATGGAGAAAAATGGAATACGCATTATATCTCAGTTGAAAATTTAGTAGCTAAAACATTAAGTGCAATTAGTGCTAACTTAGGCGATATAACAGGCGGTTCTTTAAATATCAATGATAAATTCATCGTTGATGCTAAAGGTATATTGAAAGCTTTGTCTGGGGTAATTGGCGGTTGGACAATTACCGATGACGAATTGTCAGCATCATCAGTCGATAATCTTATGAAATTGATTTCTAATGGAACTTTGGAATCAAGAGGTGTAGATACGGCTTTATCACAAATTTATCGATCTTTGATTACTGCAGGTTCTATGCGTGTTGAAACTCTAAGTGGTACAAATATTGAAGGAGCTACAGTTAAAACAGCGATTGATTGGAATGGAAATTCTATTAACTTTTGCGACCAAGAAAGCGAATCATGTGGCACTATTGTAATTGATACATCTGATCATAGCATTAAAATAATCAATGCCAAATTTTATAATCACTACAGTAAAAAAATTCCAATGACTTATGTCGTAACAGGAACTAAAGTTGTAAATCCCGGTGGATCAAATGAGGTGCTTATACATTCTTTTGATGAAATCAAAAATCTATTCATAGCTAAATATGGATTTAATCCAATTAGCAGTATTTATGATTTGGGAGTTTTCTTCGGGAATGGAGATGGTAGTGCAACATCAACTCATATAGAAGGATTCATTCTTAAAAATAATAATTTCTATGCAGGGTTATCAAGCGGGTTAAACGGGCTTATTAGAATCAACCACACTTATATGTGTGTTTATTAAAAGGAGGTGCAAGTAATTGATTTTTAGTGTAATTACGCAAGAAGGTTTAAAGATATCAACTTTAAATAATACTATTTATCAATTTAGTGACAATCTAACATTTCAATTTGTTAGAGATCCTAAATTCAATGATTATACATTAGCAGCTTATATCAATTATAGTGATAAGGTATATAGTTTAGAAATTAAGAATGAAGATACATTTGAAATTGATTCTAGATTCTTGAATGAGAAAAAAGAATTTTTATTGTCTTTTTCATTAACAAATGGAGAGGAAATTATACACTTAGGAACTATTAATTACAGAGTAAAAGATGCATTTGGAAGTACTACTTCACCGTTACCAGGACAAAAAGAGGTATGGACCGCTTTAGTTGAACAAGAAGTAGATGATTATTTTCTTAAAAATTATCAATCACAGCTAGATGATTTTAATCAAAAATATGAAGAAATCAAGAAAATAGCAAGTAGTGGTGGCGGAAGCAATGTAACTGTAGATAATGTGTTAAGTTCTACAAGTACCAATCCTGTTCAGAACAAAGTAATTAAGTCAGAGCTAGATAAGAAAGCAGAGAAAAATGAAATCCCAACAAATTTATCTTCTCTAAATGAAGATGAAACTCATATGACTGTTACTGCAGAAGAAAAGAAAAAATGGGACGGCAAAAGTGACTTTGATGGTGATTTTGAAAGTTTAAAAAACAAACCTAAAATTCCTGATGCTATTGTAGTAGATGCTGAATTAAACGAAACATCAACAAATGCTATTCAAAATCAAGCAGTTGCAAAAGAACTTGACAAAAAAGCAAATTCTTCTGATTTAGGAATAAACAAGTATTCCAAGTCAGAAACTGATACAACTGTTGTGTTAGAAAACGGATCTTGGATAGTATTTCCAACAATGACTAGTTTGAATATTTCTATGGGTGATGTTGATGATGGAAAAGCGTTCATTTGTGGATTTCAATTCACAAGCGGTGACACAGCAACCTCATTAACATTAAATAATTGCACGCTTACAAGCAATTCAGATACTGTAGAATCTAATAAAACATATGAAGTAAATATTTTGGACGGTAGTGCAATTGTGAGGGAAATATGATGGAACTATTAAGAGTTAGAAGTTTAATGAGTGCGGTTAAAGAAGCTAGTGGAGTATTTGATTATGGAATTTTCAATATCATAAACCCTAATAATTCCACTTG
>CAVESC010000049.1:0-20072 GCA_963618275.1 Bacteroidaceae bacterium | reverse complement strand
AAGCACATTTCAAAGCAATGAGAAAATTAGCTGCAGAACATGAATCAGAAAAAGTTGGAAAAGAAATCAGAAAATTATATTCTTGGTCTGATGAAGATAAATTAATTAATAACTAATCAACACACTTTAGTGTGTTGTCATTGGAAAGTCATGACTTTCTAATGACAACCTACTAAGGTTAAAAATGAAGGGGGAATTTAAAAAATGGCAATGACAATGACACAAAAGATCTTAGCAAAACATGCGGGATTAGATCATGTTGAAGCGGGACAATTAATTGAAGCAAAATTGGATGTTGTAATGGCAAATGATATTACAGGGCCTATGGCATTACCAATTTTCGATAAAATGGCAGATAAAGTCTTTGATAAAGATAAAGTGGTTTTAGTGCCAGATCACTTTACACCAAATAAAGATATTAAATCTGCAGAAAACTCAAAAGCAATTTTAGATTTTACAAACAAACAATGTTTAACACATCGTATGGAACAAGGTAAATGTGGTGTAGAACATGCTATCTTACCAGAAAAAGGAATCGTTGTGGCTGGTGAATGTATTATTGGGGCAGACAGTCATACATGTACTTATGGAGCATTAGGAGCTTTCTCTACAGGTGTAGGAACAACAGATATCGCTACTGGAATGGCAACTGGTGAACTATGGTTTAAAGTACCAAGTGCAATTAAATTTGTAATTACTGGTAAACCAAGTGAATATGTCAGTGGTAAAGATGTTATTTTACATATTATTGATAAAATTGGTGTTGATGGGGCTTTATACAAATCAATGGAATTTGTAGGAGATGGTATTCAATACTTAACAATGGATGATCGTTTTACAATTTGTAATATGGCAATTGAAGCAGGAGCTAAAAATGGTATTTTCCCTGTTGATGATCAAACAATTGCTTATATTGAAAAACATTCTAAAAAACCTTATGAAGTTTTTGAAGCAGATGAAGATGCTGAATATGAACAAGTGGTAGAAATCAATTTAAGTGAAGTAAGACCAACTGTTGCTTTTCCTCATTTACCAGGAAATGGGCATACAATTGATGAAATTGAAGAAATGGATAAAATCTATATCGATCAAGTCGTTATTGGATCTTGTACAAATGGACGTTTATCTGATTTAGAAAAAGCAGCTGCTATTTTAAAAGGTAAAAAAGTTGCAGACAATGTACGTGTGATGGTTGTACCAGCAACACAAAAAATCTTCTTACAATGTATTCAAAAAGGCTTAGCTGAAATCTTTGTAGAAGCTGGATGTGCATTCAATACACCAAGTTGTGGTCCTTGTATGGGTGGACATATGGGTGTTATGGCTAAAGGTGAAAAATGTGTTTCAACAACAAACCGTAACTTCGTAGGTCGTATGGGAGATACAGAAGCACTTATTTATTTAGCTTCTCCACAAGTAGCTGCAGCAAGTGCGATTGCTGGATATATCGCAAATCCTGAAAAGGTAGGTAAAGAATAATGAAAATTTATAAATATAAAGACAATGTTGATACAGACGTAATTATTCCTGCACGTTATTTAAATTCATTTGATGCTAAAGAACTTGCAAGTCATGCAATGGTGGATATTGATCCTACTTTTGCCTCAACTGTAGAAAAAGGAGATATCATTGTTGCAGGTCAAAACTTTGGTTGTGGTTCTTCAAGAGAACATGCACCTCTTTGTTTAAAAACTGCTGGGGTTAAATGTGTTATTGCGAAAAGCTTTGCACGTATTTTCTATCGTAATTCAATTAATATTGGTTTCCCAATTATGGAATGTGAAGAAGCAGCTGATAAAATTGAAAAAGGTGATGAAGTAGAAGTTGATTTTTCAACTGGTGTCATTACTAATAAAACAAAAAATGAAACTTATCAAAGTCAACCATTCCCAGAATTCTTACAAAAAATGATTGATGCTGATGGTTTAGTAAATTATGTAAATTCTAAAAAATAGGGGATAAAAAATGGAAAAGAATATTGCGGTTATTAAAGGTGATGGAATCGGACCTGAAATCGTAACAGAAGCGATGAAGGTTTTAGATGCTGTTGCTAAAAAATATAATCATACATTTAATTATACAGAAATCTTAATGGGTGGTTGTTCAATTGATGCCTATGGTGTACCATTAAGTGATGAAGCTTTAAAAATTGCTAAAGAAAGTGATAGTGTTTTATTAGGAGCTATTGGTGGAAATACCACAACTTCACCTTGGTATAAATTAGAACCATCATTAAGACCAGAAGCAGGTTTATTAAAAATTAGAAAAGAATTAGGATTATTCGCAAACTTACGTCCTGCTTATTTATATGATGAATTAAAAGGGGCTTGTCCACTTAAAGAAGAATTAACTGAAGGTGGATTTGATATGATGATCATGCGTGAACTTACAGGTGGTCTTTATTTCGGTGAACGTTCAACTGAAAAAGAAGGAGATCAAATGGTTGCTCGTGATTCAATGAGTTATAGTGAAAGTGAAATTCGTCGTATTGCTAAACGTGGATTTGATATTGCAATGAAAAGAAATAAAAAGGTAACAAGTGTGGATAAAGCAAATGTTCTAGATACTTCTCGTTTATGGCGTAAAGTGGTTGAAGAAGTTGCTAAAGAATATCCTGAAGTTACTTTAGAACATATGTTAGTGGATAACTGTGCAATGCAACTTGTAAGAGATCCTAAACAATTTGATGTTATTTTAACTGAAAATATGTTTGGTGATATTTTATCAGATGAAGCAAGTATGGTTACTGGTTCTATTGGGATGTTATCAAGTGCTTCTTTAAGAGAAGATAGTTTTGGTATGTATGAACCAAGTCATGGTAGTGCACCAGATATTGCTGGACAAAATATTGCTAATCCAATTGCAACTATTTTATCAGCAGCAATGATGCTTCGTTATTCTTTTGATTTAGATCAAGAAGCAAAAGATGTTGAAGAAGCTATTGAAAAAGTATTAAAAGAAGGATATCGTACAACAGATATCATGTCTGAAGGTAAAACATTAGTAGGGACTCGTGAAATGGGAGACCTTATTGTAAGTCATTTATAGGAGGATATATAGGGATGAAAAGTGATTTTGTAAAAAAGGGAACTGAAAGAGCTCCTCATCGATCATTATTTAATGCAGCTGGATATACAGATGAAGAATTAGAAAGACCATTAATTGGGGTTGTCAATTCTTTCAATGAAATTGTTCCAGGACATATGAACTTAGATAAAATTTGTGAAGCTGTTAAAAAGGGAATCTATCTTGCTGGTGGGGTACCAGTAGAAATTCCAGCAATCGCTGTATGTGATGGGATTGCGATGAACCATACTGGTATGAAATATTCACTTGTTACACGTGAATTGATTGCTGATAGTACAGAAGCAATGGCTGAAGCTCATCAATTTGATGGTTTAGTTATGATTCCTAACTGTGATAAAAACGTACCGGGATTATTAATGGCTGCTGCCAGAGTCAATGTTCCAACAATCTTTGTTTCTGGTGGGCCAATGTTAGCTGGTCGTAAAATGGATGGTAAAAGAACTTGTTTATCTTCATTATTTGAAGCAGTAGGACAATATAATGCAGGAAATATGACAGCTGATAAGTTACATGAATTTGAACAAAAAGCGTGTCCAACTTGTGGATCATGTTCAGGTATGTATACAGCTAACTCAATGAACTGTTTAACTGAAGTTTTAGGAATGGCTCTTCGTGGAAACGGAACAATTCCAGCAGTTTATTCAGAAAGAATTAGACTTGCTAAACATGCAGGTATGCAAATCGTAGAACTTATTAAAAAAGATATTCGTCCTCGTGATATTATGACTGAAAAAGCATTTATCAATGCTTTAACAATGGATATGGCACTTGGATGTTCAACAAACTCAATGCTTCATTTACCTGCAATTGCTCATGAAGCAGGAGTTGAATTAAATCTTGAAATTGCGAATGAAATTTCTAAGAAAACACCTAACTTATGTCACTTAGCTCCAGCTGGTGATACATTTATGGAAGATTTAAATGAAGCTGGTGGAATTTATGCCGTTATGAATGAAATTAATAAATTAGGTTTATTATCAACGGATTTATTAACTGTTACTGGAAAAACAGTAGCTGAAAATATTGAAGGATGTGTTAACTTAGATCCTGAAATCATTCGTCCAGTAGAAAATCCATATTCACCTTATGGTGGTATCGCTGTTTTAAAAGGAAATATTTGTCCAAATGGTGCAGTTGTTAAACAATCAGCTGTTGCTAAAGAAATGATGGTACATACAGGACCTGCTCGTGTCTTTGATTGTGAAGATGATGCCATTGTTGCTATCCGTGAAGGAAAAATCGTTAAAGGTGATGTTGTTGTTATTCGTTATGAAGGACCTAAAGGTGGACCTGGTATGCGTGAAATGTTATCGCCAACTTCAGAAATCGCTGGTATGGGCTTAGATAAAGATGTTGCTTTAATTACTGATGGTCGTTTCTCTGGAGCTACTCGTGGAGCTTCAATTGGACACGTGGCTCCTGAAGCTGCTTTAGGTGGACCAATTGCTTTCATTGAAGAAGGAGATATTATTGATATTGATATCACAAATCATTCAATGAATGTACGTGTTAGTGATGAAGAAATGGCTGCAAGAAAAGCTAAATGGCAACCAAGAGAACCTCGTATTAAAAAAGGTTACTTAGTAAGATATGCTTCTTTAGTAACATCTGCAGATAAAGGTGCTGTATTACAAGCACCAGAAGAAAAAAAATAAAAGGAGGAAAAACAAAATGATGTTAACTGGTTCAGAAATTATATGTGAATGTTTAATTGAACAAGGTGTCGATACAGTGTTTGGTTATCCGGGAGGAACTATTCTTAACGTCTATGATGCACTTTATCGTTATCAAGATAAAATCAATCATGTTTTGACTTCTCATGAACAAGGAGCTTCTCATGCTGCTGATGGTTATGCAAGATCAACTGGTAAAGTTGGTGTTTGTATGGCAACTTCAGGACCAGGAGCAACAAACCTTGTTACTGGAATTGCGACTGCTTATATGGATTCAACACCACTTGTTGCTATTACAGCAAACGTTGGTGTTGAAATCTTAGGACGTGACAGTTTCCAAGAAATTGATATTACTGGTGTGACAATGCCAATTACAAAACATAATTTTATCGTTAAAGATATCAAAGATTTAGTGCCTACAATTCGTAAAGCATTCTATATTGCTAAAGAAGGTAGACCAGGACCAGTCTTAGTAGACGTTACTAAAAATGTAACTGCTGAAAAGATGGAATTTGAACCACTTCAACCAAAAACAATTGAACCTAGAACAGAAACATATACTGTTGAAGATTTAGATAAAGCAATTGAAATGATTAAAGAAAGTGAAAAACCATTTATCTTTGCCGGTGGGGGTGTTATTTCATCAAATGCCAGTCAAGAATTAAAAGAATTTGCGGAAAAAATTGATGCACCTGTATGTGAAACATTAATGGGTAAAGGGGCTTTTGATAATACAAGACCTCGTTATACAGGAATGCTTGGAATGCATGGAACAAAAGCAAGTAACTTTGGGGTAAGTCAATGTGATTTATTAATTACTATTGGGGCACGTTTCTCTGATCGTGTAACTGGTAATACGCAAACATTTGCTTCTAATGCTAAAATTATTCACATTGATGTTGATGCTGCTGAAATCAATAAAAATATTCAAGTTGATTTAGGTATCATTGGGGATGCTAAATGTATCTTAAATGAATTAAATAATAAATTAGAAAGACAAAATCATCCACAATGGTTAAAACAAATTCGTGATTTAAAAGATCGTTATCCACTTAGCTATGATGATTCAACTCTTACAGGACCTTATGTCATTGAACAAATTGATTACTTAACAGATAGTAATGCGATTATTTGTACAGATGTAGGACAACATCAAATGTGGGCTGCTCAATATTATCATTATCGTCGTCCACGTCAATTAATCACTTCAGGTGGGGCTGGAACAATGGGATTTGGTTTAGGTGCTGCTATGGGTGCTAAATACGGAAATCCTGATTTACCAGTATTTAATATTGCTGGTGATGGATGCTTTAGAATGAATATGAATGAACTTGCTACAGCAAGTCGTTACAATGTTCCTATTATTCAAGTTGTTATCAACAATAAAGTATTAGGAATGGTTAGACAATGGCAAACATTATTCTATGGTAAACGTTATAGTAATACGATTCTAGATGATAAAGTTGATTTCTGTAAAGTTGCTGAAGGATTAGGTTGTAAAGCAATTCGTGTTTCTACAAAAGAAGAAGTTGCTCCAGCTATTAAAGAAGCTTTAGATACAAATGGACCTGTTTTAATTGAAGTAATGATTGGTAAAGATGATAAAGTCTTCCCAATGGTTGCTCCAGGTGGTGCTATTTCTAAAGCATTTGATGAATCTGATTTAAAAAATAAATAATGTATGAAAGATCAAATAGAAATATTTGGTCTTTTTTTATGAAATGCTTGACCTTCTAGCTACTCTAAAGTGTATGTTTCAAGTAGAAAGAAGGGAAATAAGATGAAAAAGTTAGTGAAATTAATCATGGTTTTTGTTTTAGTAATGGTAAGTGGATGTACAACACAAAAGAAAGAAGAAAATGCAAGAGTTATAGATACAAGTATGTTTTTATATAAAGTATCTAATCAAGAAGGTAAATATTCATATTTATTTGGAACATGTCATCCAGGAAGATATCCTATAAAAAGTTTAGATAAGGTAACGGAAAAAATATTAGATGAAAGTGATTCGATTTATTTGGAATGTAGTTTAGATCAAAAAGAAATGCAAAAGTATTCTAAATATTTATCTTATAATTCAATTAGGCAATTAGGTTTAGAAGATTTATATGAAGATGTTATGAAACAATATAAATCATTAGAAGGTAAAAGTGGATATGTAACTTATAATGCATGTGCAATCAGTTCAATAGTAAATAGTGATCCTGAGGTTTTAAATAAAGCGAATATAAGCATGTATAATGCTATTGATAATTATATTTATGATTATGCTCAAAAGAAAAAGAATTTTAAAGAAGTTGAAAGTGTTGAATTTCAAATGAAATTGTTTGCGGATTTATCAAAAAATTATTCACATGAAATATTAACAGAACTTAAAAATAAAAAAGAGTTTATAAATGGTACCAAGAAAATAATTGATGCTTATTATAATGGAAATACACAATATTTTGATGATGAACAAAATTTAATTTTAAATCAACTTGAACAAATGAAAGATAATGAAAAGATAGAAAATTACTTAAATACACTTTTTTATAATAGAAATATTCATATGAAAGATACATTAATTAATAGTATCAATAATAATAGACATGATTTTATAGGTGTAGGATGTAGACATTTGTATGGAAGAAAAGGAATCATTCAATTATTAAAGGATGATGGCTATTTGGTTGAATGTATGAAATAATGAAAGTAGGTGAAAATTATGCAAATAAAAGAAGTTCAAGAAAAACTAAAAATTAGTTCTTATACTTTAAGATATTATGAAAAGATGGGTTTAATACGACCTTATCGAGATGAAAATGGATATCGAAACTATAATGAAGAAGATATTCACAAAATAGAGAGAATTATGTTTTTAAGGGATATCAATGTACCTATAGAAGATATTAAAGATATTTTAAGTAATAAAGTCACATTTCAAGATGTGTTAGAAAACCATATTGAAAAAGTGAATACTGAAATAGAATCATTACAGTATATTAAAAATATGTGTGAAGATTTAAAGGAAAAGAATATTCCTTTATTGGATCAAGTAATCGAAGATAATCAAATAGGAGATAAAAAAATCAAGAAAAGAGATTTAAAGAAAGTATTTGATTATTTTAAGAAAGATCAAACAGTAGTTATTGGTTATAAGTCGATACCAAGAAGTCTGTTAGGCATTAGTTCTTTATCTTTATTTATATCTGGAATTTTTGGGATTTTAATAGGTTTAGCATTTCCTAATATGATTTCTTATGTGAACGAACAAACGAGAAGTTCAGTACAACATTTTCAAATACCTTTTTATAAAGCATCAGGGAAACTCATTATTTTTTCTATGTGTATTTCATTTATTATTCTTTTGATAATATTTGTTATTTGTGAAACTAAATTAGAATATATTGAATTAACAGATAATAAGATTTCAATTTGTAGTTATCGTTATCAAAGTAGAAAGTCAATTTTAAAAAGTTTGATAACTAAAAAAGAAAATAATGAAAATAAGGAATATAGTTGGCAAGATTTAAGAAGAGTAAAATTAGAACTTTATTTTACAAAAGGTGGTGGAGGACATCAGGGATTATATACATTTTATGTGATGCAATTTAGTTTTATTTTTCAAGATGGATTTGAATTTGTCATTGATATGGGAAAATCAGTTGAGGAAAATCCTAACATGGTTTATCAAATATTAAGAAATAAGAATATTGATATTCAAGCAAGTGATGAAGTGGTTGATTATTTTGAACAAGATGAATTAAAATTGTATGATTTTTTTGAAAATATTTATCATAAAAATGGAAAGAATAGATAAGAGGATTAGATGTGAATTTAATCCTTTTTCTTTGTTAATAAATTAACTTTATTTTTTGGTAAATGACTGTTGTAAATTGTTCTTAAAAGAGTACAATGTAGTGGGATTTAGGGAGAAAGATCATGAAAAAAATAAAAAAAAGAGATTTAGTTAGTTTTGGTTGTGTATTTTGTTCTTCGTTAGTCATGGCAGCCACAACGAAAACATTTGTAAGACCAGCACATTTATTATCTGGTGGGTTTATGGGTA
Organism: Bacteroidaceae bacterium; assembly: GCA_963618275.1. Classification (GTDB taxonomy): domain Bacteria; phylum Bacillota_I; class Bacilli_A; order Erysipelotrichales; family Coprobacillaceae; genus Faecalibacillus. Next base: position 11,261 of record CAVESC010000049.1, on the reverse strand, counting down.
TTGCCTTACTTGTAGATATGATTGCTGATTTATTTGGAAAATCTATTCCGACAGCATTTACTTTAGTTGCTTTAAATGTACCTGTTGCACTTATTTGTGCTAAGAAAATATCAAAACGATTTGTATTCTTTTCATTATTACAAGTCTTTTTAACATCATTTTTATTACAAATTATTCCAAATTATCCATTATTTGATGAACAAGTTTTAAATGTTGTCTTTGGTGGATATATTTGGGGAATGAGTATTGTACTTGCTTTAAAAGCTGGTGCTTCTTCAGGAGGTACAGATTTTATTGCTTTATATTTTGCTAATAAAAATGGTCGAGAAATTTGGATGCAAGTTTTTGCTTTTAATGCCATGATTTTATGTATTTTTGGAGTTATTTTTGGTTTTGATAAAGCTGGATATTCTATTTTATTCCAATTTATTTCAACAAAAACAATTTCTACATTCCATACACGATATAAACGTGTTATGTTACATATTTATACATCAAAAAAAGATGATGTGATGGATACTTATTTAGAAAAATTCCATCATGGAATTACTGCTTTAGATGGTTATGGTGGATATTCACACCACCCTGTAAGTTATTTAACAGCAATTGTTTCAAGTTATGAAGTTGGAGATGTTTTAGAAGCATTAAAAGAAACAGATCCTAAGATTATTGTTTCTGTAACCAAAGTAGAAAACTTTATTGGACGTTTTTATAATAAACCATTAGATTAACGAGTATGCACTCGTTAATTTTTTTATGTCTTTTGATGCAATATAGAATAGAATCCACCTTCAATACTGTAAGCATCGTATCCTTGTTGACATAAATCATCTGCTAATTTTTTTGATTTAGCTCCACTATAACAAATGAGAATAAGGGGCTCTTTTTTTGAAAAATAATATTGATTGAGATTGAATTTTTCATAGGGAATATTTGTGAATTTTGTAAGATGCACTTTCTTATATTCATAAGGATCTCTTAAATCAATAAATTGATAATCATTCTCTAATATAGATGGGATTTTTTGGATAGGGATTACATTCGTATTTTTCATATTTTTCACCTCATAATATAATATGAAATTAATTGAAAACAATGATTATAGATGATATAATTCAGCCATGGAGGAATTATAAAAATGGATAAGAAAACAATTAGAGATATTGAAGTCGCTGGAAAAACTGTTTTAGTTCGTGTTGACTTCAACGTACCAAGAAGTAAAGAAACAGGAGAAATCACTAATGATAATCGTATTGTTGCTGCATTACCAACAATCAAATATTTATTAGAACAATCTCCAAAAGCTATCGTTTTATTCTCTCACTTAGGTAAAGTGAAAACTGAAGAAGACAAAGCTAAAAACAATTTAGCTGTTGTTGCTCCAAGATTAGCTGAATTATTAGGTAGAGATGTAAAATTCGTAGATTGCACTCGTGGTGCTGAATTAGAAGAAGCTGTTAAAAATGCTGAAAATGGACAAGTTATCTTAGTTCAAAATACTCGTTATGAAGCTGGAGAAAGTAAAAATGATCCTGAATTAGGAAAATACTGGGCTTCATTAGGTGATGTCTTTGTTGAAGATGCATTCGGTTCAGTTCATAGAGCTCATGCTTCTACAGCTGGAATCCCTGCTCATTTACCATCAGCAGCTGGTTTCTTAGTAGAAAAAGAAATTAACTACATTGGAAAAGCTGTAAGTAATCCAGAAAGACCAATGGTTGCTATCTTAGGTGGAGCTAAAGTTTCTGATAAAATCTTAGTTATCGAAAACTTATTAAAAATCGCTGACAAAGTTATCGTTGGTGGAGGTATGTGCTATACTTTCGCTAAAGCTCAAGGTCATTCAATCGGTAACTCTTTAGTTGAAGATGATAGAATTGACGTAGCTAAAGATATCTTAGCTAAAGCTGGAGATAAATTAATCTTACCAGTAGATTCTGTAATCAATACTGCATTTGCTGCAGAAGGTGATATTAAAGTTTGTGGTGAAGATGTACCTGATGGATACATGGGATTAGACATCGGACCTAAATCTGTAGAAAACATCAAAGCTGCTTTAGCTGGTGCTAAAACAGTTGTATGGAATGGACCTATGGGTGTATTCGAAATGGAACCATTTGCTAAAGGAACAATCGCTGTATGTGAAGCTTTAGCTGGTTTAGAAGGTGCTAACACTATCATCGGTGGTGGAGATAGCGCTGCTGCAGTAATGCAACTTGGATATGCTGATAAAGTTTCTCACATCTCAACTGGTGGTGGAGCTTCATTAGAATATATGGAAGGTAAAGTTCTTCCAGGTATTGCTGCAATTGATGATAAATAATAAGGAAGGTATTTGTAATCATGAGAAAACCAATTATCGTAGGAAACTGGAAAATGAATAAAACAATCGCTGCTACAAAAGCATTCGTAGAAGCTGTTGATCCAGAAGTAACTGATAAAGCTGACTGGGGAATTGCTACTCCATACTTAGCTTTACAAACTGCAAAAGCAGGAGCTAAAAACTTAATCGTAGCTGCTGAAAACGTACACTTCAAAGATAGCGGAGCTTATACTGGTGAAGTATCTGTTGAAATGTTAAAAGAAATCGGAGTTGAATGGGTTATCTTAGGTCACTCTGAAAGAAGACAATATTTTGGTGAAACTGATGAAACAGTTAACGCTAAAATGATTCAAGTTCTTAAAAATGATATGACTCCAATCGTATGTGTTGGTGAAACATTAGAACAATATGAAGCTGGAACTACTAAAGATGTTGTTAAAACTCAAGTAGTTGCTGCTTACAAAGATGTTTGTCCTAAATGTGCTGCTAGAAGCGTTATCGCTTACGAACCAGTATGGGCTATCGGAACTGGAAAAACTGCTACAAACGAAATCGCTCAAGATGTTTGTGGATATATCCGTTCAGTAGTTGCTGAATTATATGGACAAGAAGTTGCTGATCAAGTAAGAATTCAATATGGTGGATCTGTTAAACCTGAAGGTTTAAAAGCATTATTAGAACAACCTGATATTGATGGTGCTTTAGTTGGTGGAGCTTCATTAGTTGAAGATTCATATAAAGCAATGATCGCTGCTTTAGACTAATTGTTGTTTAAACTCTAGGAAAAATCCTAGAGTTTTTCTTTTTTTAAAATTTATTTGATAAAAAGACAAAAAAATATAAAAAAAGTATTGCATTTATTAATAGATAATGGTAAATTAGTTGTCGACGCAATAGGCTAATTGCGCATTCATTGTTGTGTGGAAGGGTAACACCCATTTGACCACAACACGGACAAATTTTTACAAGGAGGAAATGTCGCGTGAGTAAGAAAGTTGTTAGAGTTATGAAAATTCAATTCAAAGCAGGGCAAGCTAAACCTGGTCCAGCATTAGCAGGTGCAGGTATCCAAATGCCTAAATTCTGTACTGCTTTCAATGATCAAACTAAAGATCGTATGGGAGAAACAGTACCAGTTGTCTTAACAGTATATGAAGACAAAGATTTCAGCTTTGTATTAAAAACTGCTCCAGCTTCAGAAATGATTAAAAAAGCTTTAGGAGTACAAAAAGGTTCTAGTAATGCAGGAACAACTACTGTAGGAACATTATCAGCTGATAAATTAAAAGAAATCGCTGAATACAAAATGCCTGACTTAAATGCTTATGATTTAGATGCTGCAATGAAAATCGTTGCTGGTACAGCTAAAAACATGGGTGTTAAAGTTGAAGGAATCGATGCGTAAGCATCACGTGGAAGGATAATCCGTTATAACCACTAAGGAGGAAATTAAATGGCAAAGAAAAGTAAAAGATATACAGAAGCAGCTGCATTAATTGAAAATGGAAAACTTTATTCAGCTGAAGAAGCTATTGAATTAGTTAAAAAAACAAGTAATGTAAAATTCGATGCAAGTGTCGATGTTGCTTTCAATTTAGGATTAGATGTTAGACAAGCAGATCAACAATTACGTGGAGCTGTTGTATTACCACACGGAACTGGTAAAACTAAAAAAGTTTTAGTTGTAGCTGAAGGAGAAAAAGCTCAAGAAGCTAAAGATGCTGGTGCAGATATCGTTGCTGGTAAAGAAATTTTAGAAGACATCAAAAAAGGATGGTTAGATTTCGAAGTTATGATCGCTACTCCTAATATGATGGCTGAATTAGGTAAATTAGGTCGTATCTTAGGACCTAAAGGTTTAATGCCTAACCCAAAAACTGGTACAGTAACTATGGATGTTGCTAAAGCAGTTCAAGAAACAAAAGCTGGTAAAGTAACTTACCGTACTGATAAAGAAGGTAACGTTCATTTACCAATCGGTAGAGTATCATTTGATGATGCTAAATTAGTTGAAAACTTCAACACAATTTATGATTTAATCGTAAGATTAAAACCAACATCAGCTAAAGGTACTTATATTAAAAACATTGCAGTTTCATCAACTATGGGACCTGCAATCAAAGTTCAAACTACTAAATAGTTTGTAAAAAATGTCGCAATCAATATACCGTAGACAGTAACTGGGAAACCTTAATTTGTTACCGAGGTGTTGAGTTTATGAAGAACTTGAACTCCTATCTACGTATGGGAGTTTTGAATATAACGTGTATATTGTTGCATATATAAAAATTTATAGGAGGTGTAGCAATGTCAGTAGAAGCAATCAATGCGAAAAAAGTCGTTGTTGAAGAAATCGCTGGTAAATTTAATGATTCACAATCTGCTGTAGTAGTAGAATATCGTGGATTATCAGTAGCAGAAATCACTGAATTACGTACTGCGTTACGTGAAGAAGATGTTGAATTCAAAGTTTATAAAAACAAATTAGTTCAAAGAGCTACTGAAAGCGCTGGATATGCTGAAATCAATGATAAATTAGTAGGTCCAAACGCTATTGCATTCGGTCATAGTGATGCCGTTGCACCTGCAAGAATTTTAGCTAAATTCGCTAAAGATCATGAAGCTTTAGTAATCAAAGCTGGAATTGTTGAAGGAAAAGTATTAGAAGTAGAAGAAGTAAATGAAATTGCTAAATTACCTGGACGTGAAGGAATGTACTCAATGTTACTTGGTATGTTAAAAGAACCAGTTAGCAAATTCGCTAGAGTTGTAAAAGCTGTAGCAGATGCAAGAGAAGAAAATGGTGGAGAAGCACCAGTTGAAGCACCTGCTGAAGAAAAAGTAGAAGAAGCTGCTGAATAAGCAGAATTAATGAAAAGGAGAATATAAACATGGCAAAATTAACACATGAAGATATCTTAGCTTACTTAGAAGAAGCTACTATTTTAGAATTAAATGATTTAGTAAAAGCAATCGAAGAAAAATTTGATGTAACTGCTGCTGCACCAGTTGCTGTTGCTGCTGCTGCTGATGATGGAGCTGCTGCTGAACCTACAGAAGTTAACGTAACATTAACTGAAGTTGGTGGAACTAAAGTTGCTGTAATCAAAGCTGTAAGAGAAATCACTGGATTAGGATTAGTTGATGCTAAAGGATTAGTTGACAAAGCACCTTCAGTAATCAAAGAAAAAGTTTCTGCTGATGAAGCTAAAGAAATCAAAGAAAAATTAGAAGCTGCTGGAGCTACAGTAGAAGTTAAATAATTATAACTTTGATTTAAAAGAAGGATCTTACGATTCTTCTTTTTTTATTTTCATAAAGTTGATTTTATTTGTATAATAAGATTGAAAGGAAAATAATAGAAAAATGAAACATTACTTTACGGATAATACTGATTTAAAAAGTGAACAAACACAATTTATTTTTAGATTTCATAAATATGATTTGTTATTCACAAGTGATAATGGAGTTTTTTCTAAAAGTATGATTGATTATGGATCACGTGTTTTATTAGAAAATATTGAAATCACAAATGAGAAAACTTTACTTGATGTTGGCTGTGGTTATGGAACTTTTGGGATATGTCTTAATAAAGTATATTCACAATTAAATGTGGATATGGTTGATGTCAATGATCGAGCACTTGAACTTGCTAAATTAAATGCTAAAAATAATAATATTCATGCTAATATTTATAAAAGTTTTATTTATGAAAATGTTCAAGGAACATATGATGTAATTGTGACTAATCCGCCAGTAAGGGCAGGTAAAGAAGTTGTAACGACAATTTTGAAGGATGCAATTGTACATCTTAATGAAAACGGTAGTTTATGGGTTATTTTACAAAAGAAACAAGGAGCTCCTTCAGCTAAAAAGAAAATGGAAGAAGTTTTTGGAAATTGTGAAATTGTAAAAAGGGATAAGGGATATTACTTGTTACATAGTGTAAAAAGATAATATTTCTTTTTTTATTTTTTGTAAAAAAAGGTATTGACTTTTTTGAAACCTTTATCTAAAATACAATAATGACTATTAATATTTAAAATCAAGCGTTTTTGTGCGCTCAAAAACAGTTTAATAGAGATAAAGAAGGGTGGAGTTAATTCGTGGAAAAGCATACAACTACAGCAAAAAGCAAGATTACTCGTCGTAATTACTCTAGGATTTCAGGATCTTTAGAGTTACCAAATTTAGTAGAAATTCAAACAAATTCCTATAAATGGTTTAAAGAAGTAGGAATTAAAGAAGTATTTGATGATATCTACCCAATTACAAACTTTAATGAAACTTTATCATTAGAATTTGTTGATTGTGCCTTTGATGAACCAAAATATTCTGTAAACGAAAGTAAAGATCGTGATGCAAACTATGCAGCACCAATTCGTGCTACTTTACGTTTAATTAATTCAGGAACTGGTGAAATTAAAGAACAAGAAGTATTTATGGGTGATTTCCCATTAATGACTGATTCAGGAACTTTCATTATTAATGGGGCAGAACGTGTTATTGTATCTCAATTAGTACGTTCACCAGGGGCATACTTTGCTGATGCCATCGATAAAAGTGGTAAAACTGTCTTTGAAGGTAGTATTATCCCATCAAGAGGGACTTGGTTAGAGTTCGAAAATGATGCAAAAGATGTTTTAAATGTTCGTATTGACCGTAATAGAAAAATCCCAGGAACAGTTTTATTACGTGCTTTAGGACTTTCTAGTAATGAAGATATTATTGATGTTTTTGGTGATCATGAATTTATTTTGAACACTTTAGCAAAAGATAATACAACAAACACAGAAGAAGCTTTAATTGAAATTTATAATAAATTGAGACCAGGAGAACCTGCTACATTAGAAGGTGCTACAAGCCTTTTATATACTAGATTCTTTGATCCTAAACGTTATGATTTAGCTAAAGCTGGTCGTTTTAAATTCAAGAAAAAATTAAGTTTATTAGATCGTATTGCAGGGCGTGTTCTTGCTGAAGATGTTAAAGATGTTGATGGTAATGTTGTTTGTACAAAAGGAACAGTTATTACAAATGAAGTTATCGATACATTAAAACCTGTTTTTGAAGCAGGTGCACACACTATTGAAATGAAAACTAATCCTAGATTAGAAAGCAATGGTGTATTACAAGTAGTTCATGTTTATGTTGATGAATCACGTACTAAAGTTATGAAAGTAATCGGTACAGATTTATCATTAAATTGCAAATATGTTACAATTTCTGACATGATTGCAGCATATTCATATATGTTAAACTTAGTTGATATTTTCAATTCTTATGATTTAGCACCTGAAGATAGAGTATCTCATATGGCTCGTATTGGTTTATTAGATGATATCGATCATTTAGGTAATAGACGTGTACGTTCTGTAGGTGAATTAATTCAAAACCAATTCAGAATTGGATTATCAAGAATGGAAAGAGTAGTTAAAGAAAGAATGTCATTATCTGAAGTTGATTCAGTAACACCACAATCTTTAACAAATATTCGTCCATTAACTGCCGCAATGAAAGAATTCTTTGCGTCATCACAATTATCACAATTCATGGATCAAATTAACCCATTAGCCGAATTAACAAATAAACGTCGTTTATCTGCATTAGGGCCAGGTGGTTTATCAAGAGATCGTGCAGGATATGAAGTCCGTGACGTACATGCTTCCCATTACGGAAGAATTTGTCCAATCGAAACTCCTGAAGGTCCAAACATCGGGTTAATTTCAACTTTAGCATCTTATGCTAAAATTAATGAATATGGATTTATTGAAACTCCATATCGTAAAGTTAATAACTGTGTTATCGATGAAGATGATGTACGTTATTTAACTGCTGATGAAGAAAAAAATTATATTATTGCACAAGCAAATGTACAAACTTCTGATGAAGGTGAAATCTTAGATGAACAAGTTATCGCTCGTCATTTAGGTGAAAACATTATGGCTAAAAGAGAAGATGTTGATTTTATCGATATTTCTCCAAAACAAATCGTTTCTGTTGCCACTTCATGTATTCCATTCTTGGAAAACGATGATGCGACTCGTGCCTTAATGGGTGCCAACATGCAACGTCAAGCTGTACCTTTATTAAATCCACATACACCATTTGTTGGAACTGGTATGGAATATCAAGCTGCAAGAGACTCTGGAGCAGCCTTAGTAAGTAAACATAATGGTACTGTTAGCTATGTTGATGCTAAACGTATTGAAATCGTTGATGATGAAGCAGTTGTGCATAAATATCGTTTAACTAAATTTGCTATTTCAAATGCTGGTACATGTATTAACCATAAACCAATCGTTAAAGTTGGTGAAGAAGTTGTTGTAGGACAAGTATTAGCTGATGGTCCAGCAATGGAACAAGGTGAATTAGCATTAGGACAAAACGTATTAGTTGGTTTCATGACATGGAATGGTTATAACTATGAAGATGCCGTTATTATGTCTGAAAGATTAGTAAAAGAAGATGTTTATACATCTATTCATATTGATGAATATTCAATTGAATGTCGTGATACAAAATTAGGACCTGAAGAAATTACAAGAGATATCCCTAACGTTGGAGATGAAGCACGTAAAAATTTAAATAGTGATGGTATCATCATGATTGGTGCTGAAGTTAAAGAAGGAGATATCTTAGTAGGTAAAGTTACTCCAAAAGGTCAAGCTGAATTATCAGCAGAAGAAAAATTATTACTTGCAATCTTTGGTGAAAAATCAAGAGAAGTTAAAGATAATTCATTAAGAGTTCCTCATGGTGGGGCAGGTATCGTTCATGATATTAAAATCTTTGATCGTAAAAATGGTGATGAATTACAACCAGGTGTTAACCGTGTTGTTAAAGTTTATATCGTTCAAAAACGTAAAATCTCAGAAGGAGATAAAATGGCTGGACGTCATGGTAACAAAGGGGTTATTTCAAAAATCTTACCAATTGAAGATATGCCACACTTAGAAGATGGTACACCATTAGATATCATGTTAAATCCATTAGGGGTTCCATCTCGTATGAATATCGGACAAGTATTAGAATTACATTTAGGTTACGCTGCTAGACAATTAGGTCTATATATTGCTACACCAGCGTTTGATGGTTTACATCGTGAAGATTTAGAAGCATTAATGAAAGAAGCTGGAATGAGCGAAGATGGTAAACAACCAATTATTTCTGGTCAAACTGGTGAATATTTTGACTCACCTGTTTCAGTAGGTATTATGTACTTCGTTAAATTATCACACATGGTTGATGATAAATTACATGCTCGTTCAGTAGGACCTTACTCATTAGTTACTCAACAACCACTTGGAGGTAAAGCTCAAAACGGTGGACAAAGATTTGGGGAAATGGAAGTTTGGGCACTTGAAGCTTATGGTGCTGCTTATACACTTCGTGAAATCTTAACTGTTAAATCTGATGATGTTGTTGGACGTGTTAAAACATATGAAGCAATTGTTAAAGGACAACCAATGCCAGAACCAGGATTACCTGAATCATTTAGAGTATTAAAGAAAGAATTACAAGCATTAGCATTAGATATTCGTTTATTAGATGAAAATGACCAAGAAATTGATGAAAGAAATATCGAAGATGAAGAAAGACGTTTCCCAAGATCAATTGAAAAAGAAGATGTGAACGAAGAAAAAGAAGTTGTTTCTGATGCTGTAGAATCTGAAGAATTAGTTGAAACTGTAGAAAGTGAATCATTATAAGGAGGGAATAGAAAATGGCAAATACTAATAAATTTTCATCAATCCAAATTGGATTAGCATCTCCTGAAAAAATTCGTGAATGGTCTTATGGTGAAGTAAAAAAACCTGAAACGATTAACTATCGTTCTCAAAAACCTGAAAAAGATGGTCTATTCTGTGAAAGAATCTTTGGACCATCTAAGGATTGGGAATGTAGTTGTGGAAAATATAAGAAAATTAGATATAAAGGTGTTGTATGTGATCGCTGTGGTGTAGAAGTTACTAAATCTGCAGTACGTCGTGAACGTATGGGACATATTGAATTAGCAACACCAGTAGCACATATTTGGTATTTAAAAGGTATTCCATCAAGAATGGGATTAATCTTAGATATGTCTCCAAAACAGTTGGAAGAAATTATTTATTTCGTTTCTTATGTTGTTATTGATAAAGGAACTACACCTTTGGAATACAAACAAGTATTATCTGAAAGAGATTATCGTAAATGTTATGAACAATTCGGTCATACATTTGAAGCTCAAATTGGGGCTGAAGCAATTCAAACTTTATTAAAACAAGTTGATTTAGATGCAGAATTTGAACTTGTATCTAAAGAACTAAAAGAAGCTCAAGGACAAAAACGTACTAAATTATTAAAGAGATTAGAAGCAATCGAAGCATTTAGATCTTCTGATAATCAACCAGAATGGATGATTCTTGAAGCTTTACCAGTAATACCACCTGATTTAAGACCAATGTTACAATTAGATGGTGGACGTTTTGCAACAAGTGATTTAAATGATTTATATAGACGTGTTATTACTCGTAATAATCGTTTGAAAAAATTATTAGAACTTGGAACACCTTCTATTATCGTACAAAACGAAAAACGTATGTTACAAGAAGCTGTTGATGCTTTAATTGATAATGGTCGTCGTTCTAAACCAATCACTGGTGCTGGTGGACGTGCATTAAAATCATTAAGCCATACATTAAAAGGTAAACAAGGACGTTTCCGTCAAAACTTATTAGGTAAACGTGTTGACTACTCAGGACGTTCAGTTATCGCAGTAGGACCAGACTTAAAAATGTATCAATGTGGTATTCCTAAAGAAATGGCTCTTGAATTATTCAAACCACATGTAATTAATGGATTAGTATCAAAAGAAATAGCTAATAATATTAAATCAGCTAAAAAAATGATTGATAACATGGATCCAAAAGTATGGGATATCGTTGAAGAAGTA
>CAVESC010000048.1:0-20584 GCA_963618275.1 Bacteroidaceae bacterium | reverse complement strand
CGGCGAAGATAGTACATTGTGCGAAAATAGCTCGTTGCCAGTTCTTTTTTTTTCGTTTTTTTTATTTAATAAAAAAGTTCTCAATAAAGAGAACTTTTTAAATACATTGTTTTAACTTTTCAACGATTTTTTCTATATTATTACTATCTATTGATGAATAGTTCATAACATAAATATTATTATTTTCTTGATGATCAGGATAATAATTAGAAAGAGGATTTAATTTGATACCTTTACTGTAGGCATTATTAATAATTTCTTTTTCTTCTTTTTTACTTTTTATTTTCATTAAAAAGTGGATACCTGCAGAATCATTATAAATTTCAATTTTATTTTTTAAAGTACTTGATTGAAATGCTTTTAAAATAATCTCTTGTTTTTTTTGATAGTAATTTCTTAAACGATTAATATGTCTTTCAAAATGACCATTTTCAATAAATTTTGAAAGTGTATACTGTTCAAAATTAGAAACAGTACATGAATAAAAAGACAATCTTTTATAATATTCACTAGCTAAACTTTCTGGTAAAACCATATATGACATACGAATGGTTGAGGATAAAGTTTTAGTAAATGTATTCATATAAATAACTTTCTCTGAAACATCAATACTTTGTAAAGTAGGAAGAGGTTTACCTCCTAGCCTTAATTCACTATCATAATCATCTTCTATAATATAATGGTTTTTTACCTTATTTGCCCAACCAAGTAACTCATATCTTCTAGAAATAGGCATGACAATTCCTGTAGGAAATTGATGTGATGGTGAGATATGAATAACATCGATATCTTTTTTTTCTAATTCTTGAGGATCTATGCCATAATTATCCATATTTACATATTCAAAGTGAACATTCATACTTTTATAAATTTGAGCTGTTTTAGGATATCCAGGACTTTCTAATCCATATTTAATATCATTTCCTAACAATTGAATAATTAAACTATATAAATATTCTGTTCCTGCACCAATAATAATTTGTTCAGGTTTTACATCCATATCTCTAAACTCTTTTAAAAAAGTAGCAATATTTTTTCTTAACTCAAGAATTCCTCCACAAGGAGAATTAATCATAAGTTCTTTTTGATTATCTTTCAAAACTTCTTTCATTGTTTTAATCCATGTTGTAAAAGGAAATATTTCACTTTCAGTTTGATTACTAGAAAAGTCAGCTAAATAATGTGTATGTCCACTTGTAAGGACAACAGTTTTTTTATGTACTTGTTTTGTTGTTTGAACATCTTTTAAGTCAGCAACATAGAAACCTTTCTTTGGTAAAGAATAAATAAATCCCTCAGACATTAATAAACTATAGGCATTTTCAACAGTAATGACACTTATTCCTAAATTTTTTGCAAATGGTCTTTTAGATGGTAAACGATCTCCGGATTTAATTTTTCCTAAAATAATATCTTTTTTGATACATTTATACAAATGTTCATAAAGTGAATCTGACCCTATATTTGTAAGATTATACGTTAACATAATAATTTCCTCCTAAAACTGACCTTATTGAATATATTTATTTTGAATATTTTTTTATGTTCACATTTAAGTATAATAAAAGCCATAACAAAAGTAAACAGGGGGATCAAAAATGGAAAATGAAAGATATACATTAAATAAACAATTAGCACAAATGTTAAAGGGTGGCGTTATTATGGATGTAACAACACCTGAACAAGCAAAAATTGCTGAGGAAGCAGGGGCTTGTGCTGTTATGGCACTTGAAAGAATTCCGGCAGATATCCGCGCGGCAGGGGGAGTTGCAAGAATGTCTGATCCAAAAATGATTCAAGAAATTCAAGCTGCTGTCAGTATTCCAGTCATGGCAAAATGTCGTATTGGGCACTTTGTAGAAGCACAATTATTACAAGCAATTGAAATTGATTATATTGATGAAAGTGAAGTCTTATCACCAGCAGATGATGTTTATCATGTCAATAAAAGAGAATTTGAAGTACCATTTGTTTGTGGTGCTAAAGACTTAGGAGAAGCCCTTCGACGCATTAATGAAGGAGCAAGTATGATTCGTACAAAAGGTGAACCAGGAACAGGAGATATTGTACAAGCAGTTCGTCATATGAGAATGATGAATAAACAAATTGCTCAAATTTCAGCACTTAGAAAAGATGAATTATATGAAGTTGCTAAACAATTACAAGTACCTTATGAATTAGTTGAATATGTTCATGATCATAAAAAATTACCAGTTGTCAACTTTGCTGCTGGAGGAGTCGCAACACCTGCGGATGCCGCATTAATGATGCAATTAGGGGCAGAAGGAGTCTTTGTTGGTTCGGGAATCTTTAAATCAGGAAATCCTAAAAAACGTGCAGCAGCGATTGTACAAGCTGTCACAAACTATACAGATGCTAAATTGATTGCAAAATTATCTGAAGATTTAGGAGAAGCAATGGTTGGAATTAATGAACAAGAAATTGAAATCTTAATGGCTGAAAGAGGTAAATAATGAAAGTTGCAGTTTTAGCTTTACAAGGAGCTTTTATTGAACATGAAAAAAGATTAGAAAAATTAGGGGTAACTTGTATAGAATTAAGACAAAAAAGTGATCTTGATCAAGAGTTTGATGGTTTTGTTTTACCTGGTGGTGAAAGTACGGTTCAAGGAAAACTTTTAAAAGAACTTAATATGTTTGATACTTTACAAAAACGTATTCAAGAAGGTTTACCAACTCTTGCAACATGTGCGGGACTTATTTTACTAGCACAAAATATTGAAAATCAAGATCAGACTTATTTTTCAACAATACCTATGAGTGTTAAAAGAAACGCTTATGGAAGACAATTAGGAAGTTTTCATACAGTTGAAAAAGTTAAAGGAATAGGAAAAGTGCCTATGACCTTTATTCGAGCACCTTATATCGAAAGTGTACAAGAAGGTGTTGAAATTTTATCTAAAGTGAATGACCATATTATTGCTGTTAAGTATAAAAACCAACTTGCACTTGCTTTTCATCCTGAACTTGATGAAGATAATTCTATTCATCAATATTTTATAAATATGATAAAAAATAAGCAGAGATAATTCTCTGCTTATTTGATGATTTATATAAGATATTAAATATGATATTCCATAGGATAAGTTAAATAATCTAAACGATCTAATTCATCAACTGTAACAACACCAGCAGGTGCAACTAAAACAGTTGGAATACGATTGACAATTGTGGCACATGTATGTTCAACTGTTGCAGGTTTTACAACATGGAATTCTGTATCTGGTTCACCAGTAATTTTCCAATCACACATATCACCATCATCTTCACCATAAACTTTACCAATACATTGTGTTTCAATAATAGGTCCTTGGAATGTTTCAGTTGTTACAACAGCAGCCATTCCAATACAATTTCCTTTAGGAATTGTTTCACTTAAAGTAGATGAATATAAATCTGTTTCATGGAAATAAGGAACACATTTTTGTGTTTGTGATTTAATTGTCCATCCCATGCGTGCAGCAAGAGCTTCATTTGAATTCCATACATAAGAAGGTTCTAATACTTCTGGATGAGCAATACTTGCTTCAAATTCTTCAGGAGTTAAACCAACACCATGAGCTTTCGCAAGAGCTAATCCATAATCTTCAACATTATAACTTACAGCCCCTTCAATCTTTTTAATAGAATGACATCCACCAGCAACAAGACCTACCATGTTTACCCAGAAGATATCTTCCATACCACTACCTACAAAAGTACAGCCATTTTCTTTAGCAATGACATCTAATTGGTTTGTACGAACAGGATCTGTTGTCCAACTATATGTTGCTTCTTCACATGTTGAAATAACGCTGATTCCTCTAGATAAACATTTTACATAATGATCAAAGCAATCACTTACTAAACTAAATAAAGTTACAACCGCAATATCAGGATCAGTTTCATCTAAAACTTTATCAGCTTGATCACTAATACAAACACCTGTTTTAACACCTAATCCAGCAAAATCTCCAATATCCATTCCTACAATTGCAGGATTTGTATCAATAGCTCCAACAATCATAGCTCCATTTTCATAAAGATAACGAATAATATATTTTGCCATCTTTCCACAACCATATTGTACAACTTTAATCTTTTCCATATTTCATGCCTCCTATTTCTTTCACTTATATCATAGACTCTTATCCAAGAAGAGAGTCAACTACTTTTCAAAAGAAACAGGAACTTGTAATCTTAAAAACATTGAACGTTCATGATGATCAAAAATACTCAGTTCACTTAAAACTTCACAAATATAATCACCACATATTGTAAGATGATTCATCTTACAATAATTTAAAAGTTTCTTTGCATAATCTATTTCTTGATGAAAATCATCTAAATAAATACAAGCATACATACCATTTTCAATCACTTGAATTTCTTTTTCAGGAAAATGATCATCAACAAAAACGAAAATACGATCAGAAATAAATTCTTGTTTTAAAAATCTATCCTTATTAAGAAAAGTTCCAGCATTACAATAATAAATTTGAGGATAATGATGCATAATCAAATCATTTTTTAATTGTGTTAAAAGATGTTCATAAACATTTAAATCATGCTCATAAAAATTAATATCAGTATGCATTACATAAATTCTTCTACGATCAATATATTCTAAAGTAATTGTGCCACTTGGAGGAGATTTACGATATCTTTCTAAACTATAAATTGTTCTAGAAATAGCATCTTTTGTTCTTTGCAAATCATTGATTTGCAAGATAAGTTGCTGTTTCTTTTTAATTAAAATCGCTTCGATTAAATTAATATCCTCTCTATCAAGAAGTTCCTTGATTTCTTTTAAATTCATTTGCAGTTCTTTCATATATTGAATTAAATCTAAACGAGCATTTTGTTTAATATCATAATAACGATAATTTGTTTCAGGATTAACATAAACAGGTTTCAATAAATCAAGTTCATCATATAACCTTAAAGTAGTAACAGTAATATGATTCATTTTAGCCATTTCACCAATACTTAAATAGTCATTATTCATTGTTTTCACCTCTTTATTATTATAACAAACTCTATTGTAACATGAGAGTTATTTAGATAATTTACTTAAAAACAGACAAAAAATCTTATATTAATAAGAGATTTTATTTTTTTGTTTATATTTTGTACAATAAAGATAGTTTTAATCTTTAGAAAATCTTTAGAAATATAAAAAGAAAATATTTATAAATCATCTCTATACTTTAAAACAAGAGGTGAGGAAGATGGAAAGACTTAACAAAATTATTTTAATCAGCTGTATTTATGCAGGATATATATGTATTAGTTTTGCATTGTTTTCAATGCTTAAATAAGGAGTAAAAAGGGAATGGAAAAATATCATGTATTAGTTGTCGAAGATGACAGTGAAATTGCGAAAGCAATTGAAATTTATTTACAAAATCAAGGGTATGATGTCTTTGTTGGAAATGATGGATTAGAAGGATTAGAGATTGTTGAAAAAGAAACGATACATCTAGCAATCGTTGATATTATGATGCCACGCATGGATGGACTTACAATGGTTTCTAAATTAAGAGAAAAATATGATTTTCCAGTGATTTTTCTATCAGCAAAATCAGAAGATATTGATAAAATCATGGGACTTAATTTAGGTGGCGATGATTATGTCACAAAACCTTTTGTACCAATGGAATTAATGGCACGTGTGCGTTCACAACTTAGACGTTATGGACGTTATTTAGATGCTACTGCCCCTAAAGAAAGTGATCATATTTATTTATGTGGTGGACTTGAACTTAATGTTGATACAAAAACTGTTTCAGTAGATGGTAAAAATGTTAAAGTAACACCTATTGAATTTAAAATATTAGAATTATTGATGAAAAATGCAGGAAAAGTGTTCTCTGCTGATGATATTTATGAACGTGTATGGAATGAAGAAGCTATTAATAGTGAAACAGTAATGGTTCATGTACGTAATTTAAGAGAAAAAATAGAAATTAATCCTAAAAAGCCCCAATATTTAAAAGTAGTATGGGGTGTAGGCTATAAAATAGATAAACAATAGGAGGATATATGAAAAAGAAAAATAGACTTCTTAAAGTATTGATTTTTTCAATATTAATTATTGCATCATTAGTAACATATTTAAGTTATGGTGCTAAAGAAAAAAGTTCTTCAACAAAAGTAGATTTTGATAATAATCGAGGCACTATTACTGAGATCTTAACAACGAAAAGCATTTTATTAGATATGAAAATTCAAAGAAGAAAAGGTAATTATGATTTACTTCATTACTATGTAGAAGGTGATGATATAGATAAACTTAATGTTTATGATGATTATTCTTTAAAAGATGCTTTTAATAATTATATTTATGATTTAGAAGATGAAAATAATCGACAATCAAGAGGTGTACAGTATTATGTTTATGATAAAACAGATGAAAAAATCTGTTTTACTAATTCTAAAAAGAATTTAAAAAATGCTTTTGAAAAACAAGATAAAAAAGTATTAAGTAATTATCAATGGTATACAACCATTGATTATGATGAAAATGGAAATGTATCACTTGAAGGAAGTCAATCAAGTGATTGGGAAGGATCTTTCTATAATACATCCTTTGATCAACTCTTTAAAAACAATTATTTAGATGAAGATAATAGTGATACTATTAATAAAATAACCCTTAAAAATCCAACAAATATCAAAGTATTAATTGCGATACCAAAAAGATTACCAACGAATTGTTATTTAGAACAACTTTGTACTAATAAAGTATCAATGTCAAATGTTTTAACAACATATGTTTTCTTTATTCTAGCAATTCTTGTTGTTATTATGATTTTTGTACCAGTAAGAGAACTTATTGAAATTGAACCTTTCCAATCCGTTGTAAAAATCAAATTATTCTTTATGATTTTTATTTATGTAATTGTAGCTGCTATGTGGATTGCAATCATGACAGAAATTTTAAGAGCTTCATGGCAAGGAACCTTTGCTTGGATGTTAAGAGAAAAAGGTATGGCAGGAGCAGGTGTTGCTATTGAACCAATTATTAATATTGCAGGATGGTTTGTTTTCTATGCAATGATTATGTATTTTATCTTTTATATCAAATCAATTCTTGTTTTTGGAAAAGACTTTTTGAAAGAACATACATTTATTTGTAGTCTTTATCGTTATTTTAAAGAAGAAATTAAAAGTTTAACACAATTTGATTTAAAGAATCAAAAAGGAAATGCTATTTTTAAATTAGGAATAATCAGTGGTATTGGTATTGAAGTTATTCTCTTGTTTATATATTTGTTAATGGGAATTACAGGAAACCTTTACTATACAAGTCCACGTGCTTATTTAATAGTTACTTGTTTTATTTCACTCTTTTCAGCCATTATCATTATGTTGATTGCTAAAAAAATGATGACAAAAGTAACAAATGATTATCAAGTACTTTTACAATCAGCAAATCATCTTTCTAAAGGTGAATTTAATGATAAAATCAATCAAGATTTAGGTTTATTCAATTCCTTAAAAGATGAACTTAATTGTATTAATGATGGTTTTAAAGATGCTGTTAGTAAAGAAGTAGCTTCTCAAAAAATGAAAACAGAATTGATTAGTAATGTTTCTCATGATTTAAAAACACCACTTACATCCATTATTTCTTATATTGATTTATTAAAACAAGGTGATCTTACACTAGAACAACAAAATGAATATATAGATGTCTTGGATCGAAATACCAAAAGATTAAAAACACTTATAGAAGATTTATTTGAAGTATCAAAAGTCAATAGTGGCAATATTCAATTAAATCCAATTAATCTAGATATTCATGCCTTGTTACAACAAGTACTCTTTGAATATCAAGAACAATTTGAACATCATCATTTAAATTTAAAAAATGATTTTGAAAATAAAAAAATTATATGTTATTTAGACAGTGAAAAAACCTATCGAGTTTTAGAAAACCTTTGTCAAAATATTTGTAAATATGCTTTAGAATATACTCGTGTCTATCTTCAAGTAAAAGAAACAGATCAACAAATCATGATTGTTTTCAAAAATATTTCAGCTCATGAAATTACAAATCCAGAAGATTTAACAGAAAGATTTGTTCAAGGTGATGCTTCACGTAAAAGTGAAGGTTCTGGTTTAGGTCTTGCTATTTGTAAAAGCTTTGTTGAAGTTCAAGGAGGAACTTTTGAAGTGGATGTTGATGGTGATCTCTTTAAGACAACAATTATTTTTCCAAAGAAGCTAGAAATGCATGATTAAAAGAATAATTCTTTGGACACTCCTCTTTATCTTCCTTATTTGTATTAATACAGGAATGATCTTTATGATTTATAAAACATTTTATTTGATAAAACTATCTCTTTTTTGAGATAGTTTTTCAAATTATGAAAATAAAATTTAATCGTCAAAAAATAAGTATAATACAACTGAAAGAGGGGAATATATGAAATTTAAGTTTTCAATCAAATTAGCAATTATTTCATTAATCGGAAACTTTATTATCGCTATTGGAGTTTCCACATGTCGTATTTCACAAATGGGAATTGATCCATTTACATCAATGACAACTGGAATCAGTGGTTTATTAAATATACCTTTAGGTGTTTTTCAAGGAAGTATTAATGCGGTTTTATTTATTATTTTAATTTTATTAAGTAGAAGTAATTTAAAATACTTAAATATTGGTGCCATTATTAATATGTTTTTACTAGGCTTCTTTGTACAATTCTTTAATAATGTTTATTGTCAATTATTTAATGTTACTTCACCAGATGTTATTCCATTTTCTTTACCAATGAAATTTGTTGTTTTAGTTATTGGAATTTTATTTTGTACACTTGGATGTTCTTTATATATTACATCTGATCTTGGAACAGGATGCTATGATGCTTTATCTATTTATATGTCAGATGTGATGTCACCATCTTATCCGGTATGTCGTATTATGACAGATGTAATTTGTGTTTTAATTGGTTTTATTACTGGAGGACCTCTTGGAATAGCCACAATTATTTTAATGTTTGGAACAGGCCCATTAATTAGTACATGGAATAAATTGGTTTCAAAACCAATTGTTGAAAAATTTGCTTAAAATATTCCTCGATAATTGTAGAGTTATCGAGGATTTTTTTGTATAATAGACACGTTATGAAAGAAATAAGAAGAGGAATGAAAAATGGAATACCGATTGCTTTAGGCTATTTATCTGTGTCTTTTTCCTTTGGTGCGATTGCTGTTTCAATGGGATTTAGTGTGATACAAGCTGTTTTAATTTCTTTATTGAACTTAACATCAGCAGGGCAATTTGCATCATTAGGTATTATTGCCGGACAAGGAACTTATTTAGAAATGGCTATCGTGGAATTGACTGTGAATATTCGTTATGCCTTTATGTCACTATCACTTTCCCAAAAAGTAGATGAAAAGTTTAAAGGAATTTATAAATGGTTATTGAGCTTTTTTATTACGGATGAAATTTTTGCTTTATCGATGTTAGAAGAAAGTGTCAGTCGTACTTACTTTTTTGGTTTAGCTGCAATTTCAGCTACAGGTTGGCTTTTAGGAACAAGCCTCGGTGCTATTTTAGGATCAGTTGTTCCCCAAGTTATCAGTAATGCTTTATCAATTGCATTATATGCGATGTTTATTGCAATTATTATTCCAGGTATGAAAAAAGATAAACATGTTGTCAAAGTTGTATTACTAGCAATCATTATTCGTTCATGTTTTTACTACTTACCAATCATTAATCAATTATCAAGTGGTTTTGCGATGACAATTTCCGCACTTTCAAGTGCCTTGATAGGAGCAGTGTTATTCAACAAGGAGGAAGTACATGGATAAACAGTTTTATATTTATTTAGCGATCATGTCACTGATTACTTATGCCATTCGTGCTATTCCACTTGTCTTTATTAATAAAAAAATAACGAATCCTGTTATTCAATCATTTTTAGACTATATTCCTTATACAGTTTTAGCAGCGATGACGTTCCCTGATATCTTTTATTCAACAGGTCATTTATTATCAGGCATTATAGCGACAATCATTATTATTTATGCTTCATATAAAGAACTTAGTTTAATACAAGTTGCTTGTATTGGTTGTTTTGTTGTAGTAATGATTGAACTTTTATTATAGTATGACGCGTTTTAAAGCGTCTTTTTTTTATTAAATACAAGATGTTAAACAATTTTGACATATAAAAAAAGGTAGATGTAAAAAAAGTTTGATAGATTAAATAAGGGTATTATGGAAAGATATTGTTGAAAGGAGAAAAGAAATATGGAAATTGGAAAAAAATTAAAAGATGCACGTATAAAAGCAAAGTTTACTCAAGAAGAGATTGCTGAAGAATTAAATGTTTCTCGTCAAACAATATCCAATTGGGAAAATGAAAAATCTTATCCAGATATTATAAGTGTGATTGAGTTAAGTAGCCTTTATTCCATAAGTCTTGATGATTTATTGAAAGGGGACGAAAAAATGATTGAACATTTAGAAGAAAGTACAAATATTGTTAAAAGTAATCAAAAGCTATTGGGTGCTATTATCTTAAATATAATAACAGTTATTTTATTAATTACATTAGGGATGTTTTTACCAAACAAAAGTTATTATTTAATAATAGTTTTTTGTTTGGCTATTGTAAGTTCATCATTATTGCTTTATCAAATGATCAAACGTATTTAAGGAGGAAATGGTATGGAATTAAAAAATATTTTAGCGGTTATATTTATAGCTGTGGCTCTTGTTGGAGCAATTGAAACAGTATATCAAATTTATCAATTAACAGTCATGGATGCAACAATTCGTGGTTTAAAGCATCCAAAATTATGGGGATTACTTGCAAGTAATGGAAATAATTCAAGTGGTTTATTATTGTATCTAATTGGAAGAAGAAATTATCCTGTAAATTCTATAGATGATAAACAAGTATTGTTAATGAATAAAAGGAAAAAAGCTGCCGGTATAGGATTGATCTATATTGTTATTGGTACTATTGGTTTGATTTTAAATATAAGTTTATAATTTTTTTAGCACTCTACACTTGACAGTGCTAAAAGTAAGAACTATAATGTCCCAAAAGAAGATATCAAAGCTAAATATGAAGGAGGAGTACTTCGTTTATCAGTACCAAAATCAGATATGAAGCAAATCGAAAATACTTCAACTATTACGATTGAATAATAAATCAAGAGAAATCCTTAATTGGATTTCTTTTTGTTTGACATTCATTTTTTTATATATTAAAATAGTTCAAAAATGAACTATCTAAAAATGAAGTAATGAGGTGAGAAAATGAATATTGATTTTGCTAGAAAATTAGAAATTGCTTATCATCAACAATGTAAAGCAATTTGTAAAGAATTCAATTTGAAACAAACAGGTTTTGATATTTTAATGTTTTTAGGAAATAATCCACAATATCGACATGCTAAAGATATTGTAGAGGTAAGAAAGATTAAAGCAAATCTTGTATCTATTCATGTAGATCAGTTAGTAGAACAAGGTTATTTATCTAGAATCGATGTTCCTGGTGATCGCAGAAAAGTAGAACTTGTTTTAAATGAAAAATCTAAAGATGTTATTGAAAAAGGAAAGATTTTTCAAAATCATTTTTTTACTTCTCTTTTTCTAGATATTGATGAAAGGCATCAAGAAATGTTTAAAGAAACATTAAAATTGATGGAAAAAAATATAGATAAATTAATGGAGGAAAAATAACGTGGAAACAAATATACTATTTATTGTTCTTGTGACATTCTTTGCAGGAATGGGAGCAGGACTAGGAACTGGTTTTGCTGGGATGTCGGCAGCTGCTGTCATTAGTCCGATGTTAATTGCTTTTTTAAAAATGGATCCCTATATGGCAGTAGGAATTGCTTTATCATCAGATGTTCTTGCAAGTGCTGTTTCAGCTTATACTTATGGAAAAAATAAAAATTTAGATATTAAAAATGGTTTATTAATGATGGTCAGTGTTCTTGCTTTTACAGTTGTTGGAAGCTATGTCGCAAGTCTTTTACCATCTTCAACCATGGGAAGTTTTTCAGTTTTTATGACTTTCCTTTTAGGAATTAAATTTATTGTTAGACCGGTAATGACAACCAAAGAAGCTATGAATAATGTTTCTGCTAAAAAAAGAGCAATTCAATCAATCATTTGTGGAATGTTTATAGGTTTTATTTGTGGTTTTGTTGGAGCTGGTGGTGGTATGATGATGCTTCTTATTTTAACAACAGTGATGGGCTATGAACTTAAAACAGCAGTTGGAACAAGTGTTTTCATTATGACATTTACTGCACTAACAGGGGCTGTTTCTCATTTTATGATTGGTGGTCTTCCAAATCCAACTATTTGGATTTTATGTATAGTCTTTACTCTTATTTGGGCAAGAATTGCAGCTTTATTTGCGAATAAAGCTACACCTGAAACTTTAAATAGAGCAACAGGGATTGTGCTTGTTGTTTTAGGAATTGTTATTTTCTTGTTTTCATAAAATAAAATTGAGGATTTCTCCTCAATTTTTTACTTATTAGCCATTTCTACAATTCCTTTAATACCGCTTTTAACCATATTTTTAACAGCAGTATTTGTATAGAAAGCCATATGTTGAGTCATGATAACATTAGGAAATTGATGAAGATAAGCCATATTTTTATTTGCTAAAATATCGCTACGATGATCGATATGAGTAATTCCTTCTTCACCTTCAATAACATCTAAACCTAAAGCACCTACTTTTTTATTTTCAATAGCTTCAATAATATCTTCCGTATCAATAATTTCTCCACGAGAACAATTTATTAAAATAACATCGTCTTTCATTTTAGAAATAGTATCTTTATTAATTAAATGATAAGTATCCTTTAATAAAGGAAGATGAATACTAATGGCATCACTTTCTTTTAATAAAGTATCTTTATCTACATAAGTGGCATATTTTTTAACATCTTCATTTTCATAAACATCATACGCTAAAATACGACAACCAAATCCAGAAAGAAGTTGAATAAAAGTACGACCAATATTTCCTGTACCCATTACACCGACCGTTAAATCGTGAAGTTCTTTTCCTTGTAAACCACCTAATGAATAATCATTAACTTGCCCTCTCCATAAAGCTTGCTTATAATTTCTCATACACATCAACAATAACATTAAAGCAAATTCAGCTACTCCATTAGGGGGATACTTTGCATTACATACCTGAATTCCTATTTCTTTAGCGTGGTCTAAATCAATATGATTTAAACCAATTGTACGTGAAGAAACATAACGAATTCCTAAGCTATACCATTTATCTAATAACTTTGCATTAATATCACCTTGACCTAAAATCGTAACTCCTATACAACCATCTACATTATCCGCATTTTCTAATGTGGGTACTTGATGATTTAAAATAAGTTGAACATCATATTTCTTTTCATATTCTTTAAAATAATCCATTTCATCGCTTCTTACTTCATAAGCATAAATTTTCATTGTTAATCCTCCATTTTTAATCTTACAATATATAATCCATCTTGGAATGTATCAACATAAATATAACCACGATCATCGACTAAACAATCTTCAGTAATTGCAACTTTAGAACCTGGTAATAAAGTACCATCTTCATTATTAAAAAGATCAACTTCTGGATCAGGTGGCATAAAGTAAGCCACTTCTTTAGGAATAAATGGATCTGTTGTATCAAAAACTCTAAGACCAGCTCCAAAATAACAATTATATATTAAACCTTTATAAGGTTCATAACAATCTTTACCAAAAGCATCAAATAAATTATGTGGACCAAAAGGAACACGGACACCATCGACAACATTAAAGTTTTTTCCATGTGTATATCCAGCAGGTACTTCTGGATATGGAAAAATAGAAATAAGTGATGGATTTGTAGGATCTGTTGTTTCAACAATTCCTATCGTATTCATTGGTTGAGTAACGAGTTTTTTAAATAATCCTTCTTTATTATCATTAGAAAAATAACGTGGTCTTTCTCCCTCAGTAGAAACAACTGCATAAGGTAAATCACCTAAAGGCATATAGGTATGAATTGACATACCTGCAGCCCCTCCACCAAAAGGAGGATTCATTGGTAAATAGCCAATTAATTGAGGATTTGTTGGATCACTGACATCAATTTGGCAAGCACCAAAATTAGCTACTGCCGCATAACAAATATTATCTTTAACAGTTACAGCATGAACCGTTGCCATTTCTAAAAATTCTTTAGAACCAAAAGCAACATGTCCACCACCAGGTTTATTTCCTCGATATTGATTATCTGCCCACCATGAACCAACTTCAACAGGATGTGTAGGATCTTGAATATCGATAATTCTTAAAATAAAAGTTAAAAATCCAGGTTTATTACCTACACAATAAACATATCTTCCTCCATTATAGAAGAAACGGTGAACACCAGCCATTCCTTTACATTCAAATTTACCTAATAGTTTTGGATTCATTGGATCTGTTTCAATATCCCAAATCATCATTCCACCCCAAAAAGGAAGTGTATTTCCTTTAGGTGTCCCATGTAAAACATCCATGGTTCCACCATGAGCTGTAATTAAATAACCATCCCCTGATTGTATTTTAGGTAAACTTTGACCATCTTTAATTTCTTCTTTGACCCAAGGACCTTCTACCCATTTAGAAGGAGTAGGATGATAAGGGTCTGTAACATCTATAATATTAAAACCATTATGTCTAAAACAAGCAACATATAAATAATAACGACCTTCTTTACTTTTATGAAGGGTCATTTGAAAACCAGGTTTTCCATTTAAACCTTCATAAGCAATAAATTCCATATTCTTCATTAACATTTCTTTTCTTTGTGACATTTTTTATTTCTCCTTTATCTACTTTTATTTTAAAACAAGATTCAAAAAAGTAAATTAACATTAAATTAATGGCATTAAAGAATATCTAATGCTAGAATGAAAAAGAGAGGTGAAATCATGAACAGTCAAGAACTCAAATGTTTTGTTGTTGCTGCAGATCGATTAAACTTTACTAAAGCAGCCAAGGAACTCTATGTCACGCCACCTACAGTAACGCATCATATTCAACATCTAGAAGATGAACTTGGTGTTAAACTCTTTATTAGAGATAGTAAATCCGTACAATTAACCACTGCAGGAGAAATCTTTTATCATGATGCTCATGATATCTTATTACGTATGGAAACAATTCCTAATCGTTTAAAAGCACTGAAGCTCAATGAACAAACCATTTTAAAAATAGGGTGTACTATGGCACAAGAAACAAAATGTCTTACCAAGGCTTTACGTTTATTCCATGAAGAAAATTCAATGGTTAGTCCACGCATTTATTTAGATGATTATTTCCAATTGGTGAATCGTCTTATGGAAAATCAACTTGATTTTATTTTGGGAACAAAATCAATGATCCAAGAAAGATCAGAATGTACTTTTAAAAAACTTTCAACAAGTATCACAAAAGCGATTATCCCCAAAAGTATCTTTCAAACTTCTAAAGAAATGATTTCTCTCATTGACATACAAGATGCACCTTTTATAACACTAAGACAAAAAAGTGTTCCTAAATTAAAAGAGGATGTTCTTGAACATTTTCTTTCAGCTAAAACAAGAGAAAAAAACGTGATTAGACAAGATGATGTAGAAGCTGTTCTTGTGTTAACTTTAAGTGGCTATGGAATTGGTATTTTACCTGATTATGCATTTTCCACTCAAGATATAGATGAGAGTGTAAAGGTTGTTTCTATTCAAGAAAGTTTAGAAATAGATTATGGAATCATCACGTTAAAACAAAATAAAAACCCACTAATGACAGAATTTATAAAATATATAATCTAGCTGTAGATAAAAATCCTATTTTTTAGGATTTTTTTAGAATTAAAGTTTCTTTCTAAAAGTAAAAGAGAAACTTAATGACAATCGATTCATTTTAAATTGACTTTTCTATTAAAAAAACATAAAATCTAAAAAATAAAAAAACGAAAGAGGAGGAGAGCTTATGAATAAAAAATTTCAATCCGTTATATCTTATCTAGCAATCATTATAGGAGCCTTGATGGCAAGCTTTTCAGTTGCTTGTATATTACTTCCCAATGATGCCATTGATTATGGCACAGCAGGAATTGCGATGATTATAAGTAAACGAGCCAATTATAATCTTTCCTTATGTGTTTTTTTAGTTTTTCTTCCTTTTATGTTGGCAGGAATCTTCTTTTTAGGAAATATTTTTTTCAAAAAAACACTTATAGGTTTTGTAAGTTATACTCTTGGTCTTGCCTTTTTTGAAAGAATCCCTTTTGAACTCAATACCGAACATTTTTTGGCGGTTGCTTTTGGGGGTGCCATTTTAGGAATGGGACTCTCATTGATTTTAAGAAATGGTGGTTGTATTGATGGCTCAGAAATATTCGCTAATATTATCGTTAATAAGATTTATAATAAAACAGGAAAGGATTATAGTATTTCTTATATTTTGATAGGTTTTAATATTATCGTTTATATTGCGGTTTTTGTTCTTATTAATCGAGATGCAGCTATGTTAAGTTTTCTTGTCTATGTGATTGCTACAGCACTGATAGATCATTTTACAGATCACTTTGACGCTATTAAGCAAGTTACCATTATTACTAAAGATGCCGAGGCCATCATCACTCAAATAAAAGAAAAATTAAACAAAACATGTACCGTCATCAATTCTTCAGGAGTCATTGCTGGCGAAAACAAAACACTCATTTGTTATGTGAATTATTTTGAATTACAACAAATGAAAACGATTATCTCTGAAAATAAAGGGACATTTAGTACCGTTTCAACAATAGAAGAAATCTTAAGATAATCAATCCTGTTTCTAAAAGAAAGAAACTTGTACATCTTAGCTATTTCAGTTATGATAGAGCTACAAGAATTTGGAGGTTTTATATGAAAATAGCATTATTGACAAAACCTGGCTTTTCTGGAAGCATGCTGGTTCGTAAAATAGAAGAAGTGGCTAAAAGCCAACTTATGGATATTGAAGTCTTTTTAAATGAACGTTTACAAGAAGCAAATGTGGTTTTACTTACGCCACAAAGAAGTGAAGATTTAAAAGAAATAAAAAAGATTGTCAAAGTACCTGTAGGTGTGATTTCTTTAAAAGATTATGGCTTGTTAGATGGAAGTAGTATTATAAACCAAGCAAAGCAGTTGATTCAAAAATAGAATCAGCTTTTTTGTAGGGAGGGGCACTTTTGATTACAAACAAAATCAATACATTATTAAATAACAGTCAACAAAATGATTTAGATTATTCTATTTGTAAATATATTAAATTAAATCTAAAAACAGTATCTTCAATGTCTATTGAAGAACTTGCAAAAAATACCTATGTTTCTAAAGCAAAAATCTCTAAATTTATAAAAAAATTAGGTTACGATAACTATATTGCTTTTAAAGATGATTGTTTATTAGAATTAGAAATTAGAAAACAAGTAAACAATAGTCAACATCATCTTACAAAAAATCATTTACATGATTCATTTAAATGGATAGAAAATAATTTGCTAGAAATTAAACAAAATCAAATAGATGCTTTTATTAAAGCAATAGAAAAAGCTCAACATATTTATCTTTATGGCGTTGCTTATTCTCATTTACTGTGTCAATATCTTCAATATGAAGGTGATCTTTTTCAAAAAGATATGTTGGTTTTAGATGAAAATGAATCAACCATAGAATTGAAAGAAAATGATTTATTACTTGTTATAGGAATTGAAGAGGATGCTTTAAGTAAACAATCTTCACGTTATTTAAGAAAGCTTTTAAGAAGTCAAGGACGTAAACTTTTGATTTCAACACAGATGATTGATCAAAAAATGTTAAACTATTTTCATGAAACATTACTTTTACCTATTGATCATTTAGAAATGAAGGAAAGAAGAATTATGTTTCATTGTTTGATTGATTTGATTATTTCTTGTTACCACGAATGTGCTTAGGCACATTTTTTTTGTCTTGTCAAGAAAGTTTATGAAATATAAAAAGAAAAGCAATTCATTTATTTATGAGTAAATTAATGAATAGGAGGCAACTATGGAAGAAAAATTAACAATTAAACAATTATTAGCTATTTTAGCTGCAGGTTTGTTTTCTTTTTGTGGTGTTTTGATTGAAACAGCAACAAATATTACTTTTCCAACATTGATGAATGAATTTCATGTTTCTACTTCTTTAGTTCAATGGATGACTACAGGGAATTTATTAATGATGGGAATTCTAATTCCTATTTCATCTTATTTAAAAAGAAGATTTCAAACAAAAAAATTATTTCTAGTAGCGGGATTTTTATTTTCAATAGGATTGATTGTTGATATCTTTGCACAACAATTTAGCTTATTACTTATAGGAAGACTTATACAAGGAGCAGGTGTAGGGATTGCTTTACCGATGATGTATAACATTATTTTAGAAGAGTCACCTCAAAGACTTCTAGGATTAATGATGGGATGTGGTTCTTTTGTAACAGCAGCTGCACCAGCAATAGGTCCTACTTTTGGTGGAATCATGACCCAATATTTTAGTTGGCGTTATATTTTTATTTGTGTTTTACCGATTATTGTTCTAGCAAGTTTTATCGGTTATTTATGTATGCGTGAACAAAAAATCAATGTCCATGAAAAATTTGATATTTTAAGTTTTATAGCTGTAGCGATTGCTTTTATTGCTTTGATAATGGGATTTTCTAATTTAAATCAAGTTGTTGATCATTTAGTGTTTGTTTTATATTGCTTTATTATTGGAATAAGCAGTTTATATTATTTTACTAGAAGACAACTACATATTAAAAATCCATTAATTCATTTAGATATC
This sequence comes from Bacteroidaceae bacterium, assembly GCA_963618275.1. GTDB lineage: Bacteria > Bacillota_I > Bacilli_A > Erysipelotrichales > Coprobacillaceae > Faecalibacillus. Next base: position 1,733 of record CAVESC010000048.1, on the reverse strand, counting down.
TTTAATCATAAAAGTTTTACGTTTCATACCTTAGCCATCATGTTTTTACAAATGACAACATTAGGATATGGTTTATTATTACCAACATTTGTACAAATTGTTTTAAAACAACCTGCTACAGATGCAGGAGTCATCTTATTACCTGGAGCAATTGTTGGTGCTTTATTTGCACCTGTAGGTGGTTTGATTTTAGATCGTTTTGGAGCTAAAAAACCTATTATTTTAGGAATATGTTGTAGCTTTATTTCAACAATTTGTTTCCTATTTCTTTTTGATAAACTTACTTATCAATTATGTATGATATTTTATTTTATTTATAGTTTAGGAATTGGCTTGATTGTTGGTAATACGATGACGTGTGCGATGTATCATTTACCTACAAATTTACAAGCAGATGGAAATGCCACGTTACAAACATTGATGCAACTTTCAGGAGGGATAGGAACATCTATTACAGCTGCTATCTTAGCGTTTGTACAACAAGGAACTAATTTATACGATGGGACAAATAGAGGGACGTTGTTTGTTTTAGTTTTTTTGATTTTTAATGTTATGATTGTTGTTTTAAGTCAATATTTTGCTTTTAAAGGAGGAAGAAAAAATGAATTTTAAAGATCAAGTGGTTGTTATTACAGGAGGAACAAGTGGTATTGGAAAGCAAGCTGCCATTGAGTTTTCAAAAAAAGGAGCTCATGTTGTTGCTTTTACAGTAGATAAAGAAGAAGTATGTAAAGAAGCTATTAAAGAAATAGGAAATGATGCTTTTTATATCCACTGTGATGTTTCTAAAGAAAGTGATGTTAAAAAAGCAATTGATGAAGTTGTCTTGAAATATGGACGTATTGATTGTGCTTTTAATAATGCTGGTATTGGTCCTGATGGTGTACGTATGCCTTATGAATCATTAACAGAAATTTCTGAAAAAACATGGGATTTAGTTGTTGATGTTGATATGAAAGGTGTTTTTCTTTGTTTGAAATATGAATTATTACAAATGCAAAAACAAGGATTTGGTGCTATTGTTAATACAGCTTCTATTGGAGGCTATAAAATGGCTCCAGGATTTGCAGCTTATGGTCCAGCCAAAGCAGCAGTTATTGCTTTAACAGAAATGGCTGCTTTAGAAAACGCATCTTATGGTATTCGTGTAAATGCCATTTGTCCAGGACCAACAATGGGAACAGAACTTACTAAAAATTCTTTATCAACAAATCCTCATGAAGAAGAAATGTTGAAGGAACATGTCATTCCTTTAAAAAAACTTGCGACAACAAAAGAAGTAACAAATGCAGTTTTATGGTTATGTAGTAAAGAAGCAAGTCATACAACAGGACAAAAATTATTTATTGATGGTGGAATGCATATTGCATAGGAGGAAAAAAGATGATTAAACATGTTTCAATATTTACTTTAAAAGATAAAAGTAAAATCAATCAATTTAAAAAGATGTTAGAAGAAGTGGGTAATGAATGTCCTTTAATAGTAAATAGTGAAGTTGGTTGTAATATTAGTAAACAACCAGCAATAGGACCTCATTTTGGAAATCTTATTCAAATTATAGAATTTAAAGATGAAAATGATTTAAATGCTTATCCAGTTTCTAAAGAACATCAAAGATTATTAAAAGAAGGTCCAGAGATGGAAACTGTTACTGCTATCGATTATTACATTTAAAAGTGGCTGTAACAAAATAAAATAAACAGCCAAAAATAAAAAAAGAACAATGAAACAGC